>DASRSF010000001.1:0-6971 GCA_035656615.1 Vulcanimicrobiaceae bacterium
TGCGTTCTCCGCTGCCCGATAAACATCCGGAACAGATTCAGCAGATTGTGCGCCTGGCTTTTGTTTGGATCGCGCTGCCGCTGGTGTTTTTTAGTTTCGCACAAACCAAACTTCCGAACTATATCGCTCTGGAAACGCCGGCGCTGGCGGTTTTGGTTTCGCTGTATTTGGACGCGGCGCTTTCGCGCGCTCGCAGCCGCTCCGCAATGATATCGACCGCCAGCATTCCTGTCGTTATTTTTCTGCTCGCCGTTGCGGTCGTAATTTTTTCGCGGGAAAACCGCTTGGCCGGAACATTGCAACGCACGGACGTCATGATGAATCTGCTGTATTTCGGCGGCACGATATTCCTAGGATGCCTGGCTGCCTGGTTCTTGATGCTCAGTCCGGCCCGGCGCTGCGCCTCACCGTACGTCATCGGCGCAGCGATGATCGCAGCCGTGACGTTTTTGGCCGTAGTCGCGCTTCCGCAAGCAGAACAATTCCAGCCGATACCGCATCTGGCGCAAATCATCCGTCAGCGAAAGCAACCTGCGGATGCGATCGCCATCATCAACGTCGCGGGCGGAAACGCATTAATCTTCTATACGCGGCCGCGAATCTACGTGCTTCGCGATCACGACAATGCGCGGCGCGTGCGCTGTTCCGCGCCGCGTACGTGGCTCATCGGGCCGCGCGGCGGCTATGTTCCCAGCGACGGAGCGGCTGCGCCGCAGCCCGTCGCCGGCTGGGGCAACGACCTGCTGTTTCTGTACACGGCGCACGGCGATTGCGCCGCACCTTGGCGCAGAGCCGGCTTCACTTCTTGACTTTGGCGACGTCCGCTTCGGTAACGGCGCCGGCGTGATTCGTTCCGAGCGCGCTTCGAATATAGGTTACTACCGCAGCAACATCTTTATTTGATAAGGTGGCCTTCCAGGGCGGCATATTGCCATTGTACGTTTGTCCCCTCACCGTGATCGCACCGTGCTTGCCGTTCAACACGGTCGCTATAACCTGCTTGGGATCGCCGGTAACGAAATCGTTGCCGTCCAGCGGCGGTGCGAGCCCAGGCGTGCCTTGTCCGCTCGCGCCGTGGCAGCTTGAGCAATTTTGCGAGTAGATCTTCTGGCCTTGCGCGGCAAGAGGACTGGCCGCGGCGGTTCCGCTGGGCGCAGCTGCGCCGCCGCCGGCGCTGGTGATATTGGCCTGTTCCTGCGCGAGTATTTGGGATTCCGGAGCGCTCGATGGTCCGGCCGCCTGTTTTTGCATGATCGAGACTTGGCTCCAAACCGTAAGGGCCCACATAACCAAGAGCGCGCCGGCCAGCAGCGACATTACGAACTTACGAGACCCGAAGGTGCGTGTCGTCGCGCGATCGATCCACGGTAAGAGCAAGATCAGCGCGGTGGCCACGCCGGGAATGATGATAGCGCCGACGACTTCAAGATCGCCCGGGATCAAGTTCAACAAACCAAAAAGATCCAAAAAGTACCAAGCGGGATACGGGATGAACGTGGCGTTCGACGGATCCGCTTTGGCGTCGAGAAACGGCGGAGCAAACGCGGCGAGCGCGACAATTAGCAGAAAAACGACAAGGGATGCGAAGCTGTCCATGAACATTTGGTCCGGCCAGAAACGTCCCTTGCTGAGCGGCCGCGGATCCTCAACCGGCGGACCGGCAGGGCCGTTGTGGCGGAAAATCGCCAAATGCGCGCCTACGAGAGCGACCAGCACCGCCGGCATCAGCCAGACGTGCAAGCCGAAAAACCGGTTAATGGTAAGCGTTCCCATCGTCGTGCCGTCTTGCGTGAATTGCTGAATCCAGGGACCGATCACCGGAACAGTCAGCGTGAGATTGATTGCGACTTGCGAGGCGAAGTACGCATCCATATCCCACGGTAATAGGTATCCGGTCAAACCCAGAACCATCGTCACCAGCAACAACAGGACGCCGACGATCCATTGAATTTCGCGCGGGGCCTTGTAAGCGCCCCAAACCGCAACCTGCAGAAGGTGCAAAAACAGCAGCGCGATCATTGCCGAAGCGCCCCAGTAGTGCACACTGAGCACGAAATGCTGGAACGGATGCATGTAGATGTAGCGGGTCGATTCCCAAGCCGTTGCGGCCGACGGCGCGTAAAAGAACGTCAGGAAGATCCCCGTGGCAATTTGGAGGATCATCGCGAACAAGGTCGCGCTGCCGAAGACGTACCAATAGCTCGCGCCGCCGGGAATATCTTCAGTAAGGAAATTCTTCGTCATACTGACGAAGCCGGTGCGGCGCTCGATCCAGTTGAGCATCGTTGTGCTGTCCTACTTTTCTTTTAGCTGGTGTACGAGATGACGATGCGATCGGGGACGGTGGGCTTGTAACGGATCCATTCGATCTCCGCCGTGCCGCTGTGTTCCCGCAGCGGCAGCGGATCTAATCCCCGAGCTGCCGGTCCGGCGATATGCGTTCCGTCGTGATCGAACTGCGAACCGTGGCAAGGACAAGCAAATTTGTTTGCATCCGCATCATAGTTATAGCGGCAGCCTAAGTGTGGACAGATCGGACTAAAGATGACGAAACCAAGATTCACCACGGGATACGGCAGCGTATCTTTGCCGTTGACAAAAAGGTCGGTTCGCTCCGTTTGGAAGCGCGCGATATTCTTGACTTTGATTCCCCAAACCGATTCCGGAATGTTTTCCTCGGGAAGATAGGCGTCTTTGGTTTTGAGGTTGAACTCGATTTTCACCGCCTTATCCGTGGCGGCTTGAAGCTCTTTCCAGCCGGCCTGGTCCAGCGGAGTCCAGGTCGCGCCGCCGGAGCCCGTATCGGGAATGAGCGCGCCGACGATCGGGATTGCAAGCCCCAGGCCGATGAGGCCGCCGATCGTCAGCGTGGCGTTGGCCATAAATTTGCGGCGGCTAATCTCTTCGTAGGTGCCGTCGTCGTCGTACGCGCTCAGCGCGCGTGGATGCGCGCCCTGTCCCGACGGCGTGTGTGCGTGGCTCGACAAAAGTTGCTTCTCCAGTAGACGCTGTGGTGGCGGGTGTTTCCCAAGCATGATACGCCCGCCCTGTCAAGCCGGGCATCTACCAAACTCGGACTCCGATGTGCCTGGCAAGCGGCACCCGCCTAGAGTTTGTAACTGTGCAGCCCGCTAATCCACAAATTGACGCCGAAGTAGCAGAACATGATGGACAAAAAGCCAACGGCGCTTACCCAAATACTTCGCAGCCCCCGCCAGTCGCGCCGCGTGTGCAAGTGCATGTAAATGGCGTACACGATCCAGGAGAATAGGGCTGCGGTTTCCTTCGGATCCCATTGCCAATACGCGCCCCACGATTCGTGGGCCCACATCGCGCCCGTGATGACGCCCAGCGTGAGCAGCGGCAGGCCGACCGCTACGACGCGATAGACCAGAATATCGAGCTGCGCCAAAGTAGGCATCGTATTGAGCCACTGGGCTACGGCGTTGCCCGCCTGCGCTGCGCTCGCAATGTTCGGCGTATCGGCGCGCATGGAAACGGATAGCCCCTGATAGGCAAAACCGGAATGCAGGGGTACGTCCGCACCCTGACTACCGGCAGCTGCCGCCATCGCCGGCACGCGCGTTTCCTGTGTTTGACCAAGGCTTTTTTCGAAGTAGTACTTTACGAGGAACATCGCCGACAAGACGAACGCGACCATAAATGCGGCGTACGATGAAACCACAAGCGGCACGTGAATCTTGGCCCAATACGACTGCAATGAAGGCACTGCGGGCATCGTACCTTCGTTCCACGTCACGCCGTAGGCCAAAAATAACGCCGCTAAGCCGACGACGAAACCGCCCGCAAACCACAGATCGTAGCGAAAAGCGAAATACAGATAGATCGCGACGGACACCGCGGCGAACAGTGAAAGCGAGCCGTATAAGTTGAGCAGCGGCCAGATGTGGGTGATTTCGTATCGTGCGATAAGCTGCGCGAACTGCGCGGCGCAACCCGCTATCGCTAACGGAATGCCCAAGTGGCGCAGCCATTCTTCGCGCGAAAAAAAGTAGACCAGCAGCGCCAGGGCGCTTGTAACGTACGCGCCGAGCGCGATAATCATAAGGACTTCGTCCAGGGGCATTGAGCCGTGCATCGTTACGTCGCCTCCGCGAACACGCGCTGCGGTTCCTGCGGGCGCAATGCCCGCTCGAACTCCTGCAGCAACTCGTTGAACTCTTTTTCGAAGATGTCGTACCCTTTGACGGTGGTGGCGGCAACTTCGACCGTAGTGCCGCGCGGTGCGGGTGTGATCCGCACAAATAGCCGGGCGGGCAAAAAATAGAACGAGATCACCAGTCCCGCGAGCAGAACAAAGGCGCCGATGCCCACGAGCGCTACTCCCGGATCGTAGCGGTATTGCAAACCGCTGACCATGACGTAGGAGCTGGGCGTAATTCGCCAGCCGTCGCCTACGTCGATCCACGTGTTGAGCGGCACGAGCGCCGCTCCGGCGTTCTGACCGCCCTCGGTAACCTGAAGCGCCACTGCAGGATTGGTTACGCGCGGATCCGAGGAAGGCTGACCTGACTGGCGGTCGACGGTCGGAATAAACTGCGCAACAGCAATCTCACGCTGTGAACCGGGCAGCGTGATCGTATCGCCAACGACGTACGTTTTAGACGACAGAGCGGCATCGCGAACGCCGGTGTGCCTCACCAAGAACCGCAACGCAAAACCGTAACTGGACTGATAAAAAAGCGTTCCGCCGATGTCGATCGGGTGATTGACGCGAATCAGGCGTTGGGAGGCTGTGCCGTGTTGAATCACCGTAACGTTGGACACGTAATCGATCGGCTGATACACCATGCCGCTTTTCGTCATAATGGGAGAAATGCGGTAATGAAAGCTGTTGAGCCGGATAGACGCGCTGGAATGCGGCACCGCAATCGTCTGTCCCGCAAGCAGCGGCAGATCACCGGAAAAGCCCCTTGCCCAGTAGACGCACGTTCCCGCCGCGATAATGGTAAAGCCGATGTGCGCGACAAGCACGCCGCGCCGCGCCCAATTGTATTTATCGGCGAAGGTCCATTCGGTACCGTTAAATTCGCGCTTGCGAACCAGCCAGCCGCGACGCCGCAAAAACCCCTCTGCCCGCGCGCGCACATCCGGGAGGGCCTGGTCCACCGTTATCGCCGCGCTGAGCGGAATTTTGTCGACGGCCACCGGGTGAAGCCTAGGCAGGCGCGCGGGAATCACACGTTTGAACGTGCAGACGGCAAGCGAGGTCAAGATGAGCCCGATGATTGCCAAGTAATACGGCGTATGGTAAATATTGTCGGCGTTCAGGCGAAGGATGAGCCGGGCAAGCGGCGGCGCGTACATCGAAAAATAGTCGCCCGGATCCTTGCCCTGGGCGACGATGACGCCCGCCAACGTCAGCAATCCCCATATCAGCAGCAAGCAGACGGCAAATAGAACGTTGCTGAACGTACGCGTGAAATCCGCATAGTAAGCGCGCAGATAACTCATCGGGCTACGAAGCTTAGTACGCCGTCGCTTGGGCGCGCCATGACTTCTCCAACACCGCAATGATCCAGATGCTCACCTCGTACAGCGCGTACATCGGAAGCGCCATCAAGGCCATCGTGAGCGGGTTCCCATCCGGCGCGGCTATGGCACCGAAAACGAAAAAGCCGAAAAGAAAAAATTTGCGGGAACGCTTGAGAAAGGCGGCATTTACGATCCCGATGCGCGCCAGAGCAATCATGATAATGGGCGTTTGAAAAATCAGCGCGAACGCCAAAAACACCAGCATGATGAAATTCAACGTGGACTCGATGCCGAAGGTCGCTGTGGCAACGTGGGTGGTCACGCCCAGAAGTGTGCCGACCACGCGCGGCAATACGAGGAAATGCGCGAACGCGATTCCTGCAAGCGCCAAGAGAAATGATGGTCCGACGTACGCATAGACCGCGCGTCGCGTGCGCGGGTGAAAGGCCGGCACAATGAACATCCACAGTTGATATAACAGTACGGGCAAGCCCACGACGATGGCCGCGTAGATCGAAAACTTGAATTCGACCATAATCACGTCGGCCGGCCCGAACGCGTGCAGGCGCACGCCGTGAAAGTACGTGTTCGTAAGCCAAGGAATGACGTATTGTGAGGGCCAAAAAAGGAGAATCGCCAATGCGAAGACTGTGCCGATGGCCACAAGCAGACGCTGCCGGAGCTCGCGCAAGTGCTCCGTAAACGTCATTTCTTTTTGATCCCAAGCGCCGTCCGGTGTATCCGTTGCAGCTTGCGGTGGGCGCTGAGCGAGCATGATGCGTTAGCTGCTTAGCGTCCCTTTATCCGGGGTGGGCGGCGGGACGTTTTCGCCCACGCCGGCGGCGTTCGGCTGCGAAACGTTCTGCATGATGTCCGAATCAGCGGTCTGTGCGCGCACGCGTGCCTGTTCGCGGGCGCGGTCGGCTTGTGCATCGGCCTCCGCCTGTCCCATGAGAAACTCTTTTTTCGCTTGCCCGGCGCTGCGAGCCAATTTGGGCAACTTCTCAGCACCGAACAACAGCACGGCACCGATGACGATAATGCCGATAATCTCCGGGCTGAACAACGCAAGCAAAGGGTGGACGCTCATTATGGTTCTCCTCTATCGATCAACGCATCGGCAAGGTGCGCCAGTTCATTCTTCGCCGCGCTTTGATCCAGCGGCGCCAGTGACAGCTTCGCCCGCTGTGCGTACTGAGCAATCTGCTCCCGCGTTGCGTCTGCCCCACCGGCCTCGCGCAGGGCCGCGATGACGGCGGCGCTTTGATGGCCGTCTTCACGATAAAATTGTTCGACCAGCCGACGCGCAGCCGGACCGGCATGAGCCAGACCTAATATGACGGGAATCGTGACTTTGCGTTCGGCCAGATCGTTACCGACCGGCTTACCGAGCGAACGCTCATCGCCCGTCAAATCGAGCACATCGTCTTTCATTTGAAATGCGATGCCGTAGTAGAGTCCGAAATCGCGAAGGG
>DASRSF010000002.1:0-3801 GCA_035656615.1 Vulcanimicrobiaceae bacterium
CGCTCTTAAAGATGTTTTGGCAATCGGTGATTCGTGGAACGATGCTCCGTTGCTGGATAGCGCAGGGTTCGGCGTCGCCATGGGCTCGGCGCCGCCCGAACTTCAAGCGGTTGCGGACGCCGTGGTCGCCGACGTTGCGAACGACGGCGTCGCCGAGGCGCTCGAGCGGTTCGTACTTGCGTGAATAAAGCATCGCGCCGGCCGCGGTCGGCGGTTGCCCGTCTGCGTCCGTTCTGGCTGCTTGGCGCGTTGCTGGCGGCGCTTGCCGGCGCAGCGATCTATTGGGCAATTACCTGGCCCGGCTTTGAACCCAGGCATGTGCGCATCAGCGGTAACCGCGTCGTGCCGGCTCAGGAGATCTTAGCGCGCGCAAAGATTTCCTGGCACACGAACATCTGGTTGCAAAATACCGGCGCCCTCGCGGAGCGGCTTACGGCCATACCGTTTATCGGCACGGTGCGCATCTACCGCCGGCTTCCCGCTGATCTGCTCATAGACGTTACCGAGCGGCGGCCGTATGCGCGCGTCGCGTACGACAACGGCACCGCTGTTGTGGATGCCGATCTGCGCGTGCTGCAATATGGCGCCGGTGAACAACCGTTGCCCGTGCTTGTGCCTCCTCATTCAACGGACGGCCCCCCGAAGGGCGCCTTTATTCACGACGCCGCCGTGCAGCGGCTGGAAAGCGATTATCAGACCTTGTCGCGCGCGCACGCCGCACCGCTCATCGTGCGCTACGATCAATTCGGCGATCTTTTAGCCGTGACGCATCAGCACGTCACGCTTTTGCTCGGGGATGATGATGATCTGCCCAAGAAAGCAGCGCTCGTGCAGCCGATCCTCTCACAAGTGCACATCGCGGGAAAGCGCGTGGCCGCGCTCGACTTGCGCGCACCCGCTACGCCGGTTGTACGTTATCGTTAGGACGCCGTTTAGTGCGGCGTAACCATATATACGGCGACCAGACCTTTGATCAGCGACATCTTTATCTGATCGTTCGGATGCGCTTTGCTGAAGTCGACGTTTGAACGATTCGTCGTCACCGTTGTCTCGACGCCGTTTTGCATCTTCACGGTCATGTGTTTGCCGTCAACGATTTTCTCTACCGTTGCAGTGTACGTGCCGTCGGGAAGGGTTCCGGGATCCACAGTGCCCGCTGCAAACGCAGTGCCCGGCAACGCGGCGGCTAAAAACAAGATCGATAATAACAATTTTCGCACGGTCATCTCCACTCCAGTGTGCCAAAAAGTCGCCCGTAGCGATAAAGATAACTCAAATGGGCGGTGCGATTCCAGACCCCCGGGCTAGTCTTTTGGTGCAATTTCTTTTACACAGTTTGCTCGCAAGGAGACCGTCCCGGGGCCGCTAACGTGTGCAAAATCGGCCGGACACCCGCTATACGTAGTAGGGATTTATCGCCGAGAACACAATATGTGGTGGTAAGCGGCCAGGCTTTGGACCGCGGTCAGCACGCCGTTTTGGGAGCGAACAATACCCGAATGAAGCACGAGACCGTCGCGGGGCTCGATATCGGAACAACCAAGACCTGCGCGGTGGTGGCAACTGAAGGGCCCAGCGGGTTGGAGATCATCGGGTACGGCGAGGCCCCCTCGCTCGGAATGCGCAAGGGCGTGGTCACCGATCTGGACGAGACGATTCGTGCCATCGAAGCGGCGACCGAAAAGGCCGAACGAATGGCCGGTGTCCACATTCAGGACGTCTACGTCGCCATAACCGGCGAGCACATACGCAGCACCAACAATCGTGCGGTCGTTGCGGTTCAGAGCGAAGACCGCGAGGTCGGGCTAAGCGACGTGCGCCGAGTTCTGGATGCCAGCAAAATCATCAATTTGCCGGCAGACCGCCAAATTATTCATGCGCTGCCTCGGTTCTTCACGGTGGATGGGCAAGACGGCGTCGAGGACCCGGTCGGAATGGCGGGGGGCCGGCTCGAGGTCGATACGCACATCATCACCGGCGGATCAACGTTCATTACGAACGTTCTCAAATGCGTGCATCGCGCGGGCTTGGAATCCGCGGGACTTGTATTCGAACCGCTAGCGAGCTCCGCGTCCACGCTGCTGCCGGAAGAAAGGCACGTCGGCGTGGTTTTGCTCGACATCGGGGGCGGAACCACGGACATCGCGGTGTACAGCTGCGGCGGTGCAATCTACACCTCGACCATTCCGGTCGGCGGCAACATTCTGACCAATGATATCTCGTTGGGATTGAAGACGACTGGTGCGCAAGCGGAGCAGATAAAGCGCACCTTCGGCGCGGGCTCCGGCACGAACGGTGACCGGAACTTCCCCGTGAAAACCCTGGACGGGCGAGCGACCAAAGAAGCCGGCACCGATCAATTGCGTGCGATTATCGTTCCGCGCGTTACGGAAACATTCCGCATGGCCAAAGCGAAGATCATCGACAACGTGCCGCGCGATCTCGTGCTGGGCGAGGTCGTGATTACCGGCGGCGGCGCGCACTTGATCGGCATCGAACCTCTGGCTGAAGAAGTGTTCGGCCTTCCGGTGCGCCAGGGCTTGCCGGGTTCCGTCGCAGGTTTGAACGAGACGCTCAAACGGCCTGAATATGCCACCGCAATCGGACTTGTGCTTTTCGGTCCAAACGGCGGCTTGGAAAATCATCAGTACGTCCGGCGAAATCCGTCGGTCTTTTCGAAGGTTCGCTCTTGGCTCGGCGACCTGTGGAACTAGAGCCTACACAACGGCCCCCCAATTCCTCACTCTTTACGGAGGCAAAATAAAAATGGCAGATGCGAAGCGCTACGTTCCCGAGCATGCCGCGACAATTAAGGTCATAGGCGTCGGCGGCGCAGGGTGCAACGCGGTAAACAGGATGATCGAGGCGGGCCTTGCCGGCGTTGATTTTTTCGCAGTGAACTCCGACGTGCAAGCATTGCGCAACTCCTTGACCGAGAACACGGTGCAAATCGGAACGAACCTCACGCGTGGTTTGGGCGCCGGTGCAAATCCGACGCTGGCGCGCGAAGCGGCCGAAGATTCACGCGAGGACCTCGCTATGGTGATTGACGGCGCCGATCTCGTATTCATCACCGCCGGCATGGGCGGAGGAACAGGAACGGGAGCTGCGCCCGTAATTGCCGATATCGCTCGCGAGACGGGCGCTCTGACGATAGCGGTTGTCACCAAGCCGTTCGCGTTCGAGGGCAGAAAACGAATGCAGGCAGCCGAGCACGGAATTACGGAGCTCGAACAAAAAGTCGACACGCTCATTACGATTCCGAACGAACGCATTCTTCAGGTCATCGAAAAACGGACGCCGCTGAACGAAGCGTTTTCGTATGCGGACGACGTGTTGCGGCAGGGCATCCAGGGCATTTCGGACCTCATCACGCAACCGGGACTCATCAACCTGGATTTCGCGGATGTTAAAACGATCATGAGCGATGCCGGCAGCGCAATGATGGGAATCGGTGAGGGTTCGGGCGAGCACCGCGCGGCGGACGCGGCGCAGAAAGCGATTGCCTCGCCGTTGTTGGAGACGACAATCGACGGCGCGCGCGGCGTAATCTTCAACATTTGCGGCGGCCCCGATATTGCGATGTACGAAGTAAACGAGGCAGCCGAGATGATTAGCCGCGCGGTCGACGGTGAAGCGCAGATTATCTTCGGAGCCAGCATTGACCCCACGATGGCCGGGAAGGTTCGCGTTACCGTGCTGGCGGCGGGCTTCGGCGTCGGCAAGCACTACTCGAAAGCGGGTTCATCGTTCAATTTTGCCGATTCGAAAATCGAGGCCGTTGCACCGTTGAACATGGAC
>DASRSF010000003.1:0-5427 GCA_035656615.1 Vulcanimicrobiaceae bacterium
CCAACATCAGTAACGCGCGCTTTCAGGGAATCGAGCTGGGCGTACGGCACGAACCGCTCGTCGGCTTCGGCTTCAATCTTTCCGGAGCGCTCCAGCGCGGCTATTACTACAACATGCCCAAAAATTTTTACTGCAGCGTGCCCGTGCCCGGTTGCGATAATCCCAGCAGCCCGAACTATAATCCAACGAACCTCAATATCGTCTCCGGATTGAACACCAACGGCATTCCCGTCGGGTACTATAACGTTTCGTTCAACGGCAACATGCGGATACCGTACTCGCAGGGCAATGCCGAAATATCGTACCGGTTTCCGAACACGGCCTTCGTCGCGTTCGGCATGACGTACTACGGCAACAACAACTCGCTCAACGAGCCGCCGTTCGGCATCGGTTTTGCGACAATCCGCTATCCGATTACCCATACCGTCGATCTGCAGATCTCCGGGGACAACATCTTCAACGCGTGGCCGGGATATCTACCGATCGAAGGCGGCGGGGTCGCCATTCCGTTCGCGATCGGACCGCCGGGCGCAACGACCGGAAATGTGCTTGGACCGGCGACGTGGCGCTTCATCCTGTCCACGAGAATGCCCTAAACAAAAGTCGCCCCATTAAAAAAAGGCCCGCGGCAACCGCGGGCCTTTTTGTTGATGCGAATGTTAGCGCCGGTTTCGAGACCCTTTGCGCTCGGCGACGCGCACGCGTTTGAGGCCGGTGCGCCGGCGCATCGGGACGACGTTGTTTCCGTGCACGCCTTCACCCAGCTCCACCGGAGTAATGACGCGTTTGCCTAAGGCGTTGTACAAAACTTCGGACAGTTCCTCAACCGGCACGAACGTCATCGTATCGCGGACTTCTTTCGGGATATCATCCAGATCGATCTCGTTGCGTTTGGGCAGAATGATCTTCTTGATTCCCGCACGCTTGGCGCCAAGCACTTTCTCCTTGAGTCCGCCGATTGGCAAAACTTGCCCCGTCAGCGTGATCTCACCGGTCATCGCAACGTCCGGATCCACTTTGGTGCCTGTCAGCAATGAAGTGATTGCGGTCGCGAGCGCAATACCGGCCGACGGGCCGTCTTTAGGCGTCGCACCTGCCGGCACATGAATGTGCAGATCGTGTTTGGCGAAATAGTCTTCGGGCAGATCCAGTTCGTTCGAACGCGAGCGCAAGAACGAAACCGCGGCCTGCGCACTCTCTTTCATCACGTCGCCGAGTTGACCGGTAAGAACCAGCTTGCCGGTTCCGGGCATAGCCGTCGTTTCGATGAAGAGAATGTCGCCGCCGACCGGCGTCCAAAACATCCCGGTCGATACGCCAACCGAAGCCACGCGTTTCTTGACCTCGCTGTAAAAGCGCGGGCGGCTCAGGAACTCGTTCAAGTTCTCGGGGCGCACGCGTCCCTTGTAGCGCGGGAACTCCGCAATCTGCCGCGCGATCTTGCGAAAGACCGTGCCGATCTCGCGCTCCAAGTTACGAACGCCGGCCTCACGCGTATAGTCCGTGATGATCAGACGCAGAGCGGCATCGTTGATCTGCGCTTGCGACTCCTTTACACCGTTCGCTTTACGCTGTTTGGGAATCAAGTACCGTTTGGCGATCTGCGTCTTTTCCAGTTCGGTATAGCCGGAAAGCTGAATGATCTCCATGCGATCGCGAAGCGGTCCGCTGATCGTGTCCAAATTGTTGGCTGTGCAGACGAACAAGACTTGCGAAAGATCGAACGGCAGATCGAGGTAGTGGTCGCGGAACGAATTATTCTGCTCCGGATCCAGCACTTCGAGCAGCGCCGACTGCGGGTCGCCCCGGAAATCGGCCCCGACCTTGTCGATCTCGTCGATCATCATCACCGGATTGCGAGTACCGGCGTCCCGAATCGCGCGCAGGATCGTACCGGGCATCGAGCCGATATACGTGCGGCGGTGACCGCGAATTTCTGCCTCGTCGCGCACGCCTCCGACGGAAAGCCGCACGAATTTACGGCCCATGGCACGCGCAATGGATTGTCCGAGCGACGTTTTACCTACGCCGGGCGGTCCTACGAAGCAAAGAATCGGTCCGGTCAACCGGTTCTTCAATTTGCCGACGGCCAAATACTCGACGATGCGGTCCTTGATTTTTTCGAGATCGTAATGATCCTCGTCCAAGATCTCGCGCGCCTTTTTGATGTCGATGTGGTCGCTGGTTTCTTTGGCCCACGGCAGCTGCACGAGCCAATCCAAGTACGTACGAATGACGCTGTACTCCGGACTTGCCTGCGGAATCTTCGAGAGACGGTCCAGCTCCCGGTCAGCGGCCTTGCGGACTTCTTCCGGCATTCCCGCTTCATCGATTTTAGTGCGCAGTTCGTTGTTTTCCGCTTGCTGCGGATCCACTTCGCCGAGTTCTTCTTGAATCGCGCGCAGTTGCTGGCGAAGATAAAATTCGCGCTGGTTTTTTTCCATTTCACGCTGAATGTCGGACTGGATCTTGTGGCCGAGTTCGACCACTTCCAATTCCTTGGTCAGCAGCATGGTGAGCTTGCGCATGCGCTTCATCGTATCGCGTTCGGCAAGAATGGCTTGCCGATCGGCCGTCTCCAACCGCATCGTCGAGGCTACGAAGTACGTCAACAAGTTCGGGTCGGTGATGTTCTGGACTTCCATTTCCATCTCACGCGGCGCTTGCGGCAGATACCCCAGCAACTTTTGAAAGAGCGAGGCGAGGTTACGCTGCATGGCAACCAGTTCTTCCGAAGGTATGGTGATATCCGGAAGTTCGGTGTACGCGGCGACCAGATACGGCTCGGTTTGCGTAAAATGGTCGATCTTAAAAACTTGTTGTCCCGCCACGATACAGCGCAGCGTACCGTCCGGAACCTTCAGCATCTTCTGAATCGTTCCGATGGTTCCGACGCTTTGAATGTCGTCCGGGCCGGGATTTTCGATCTCACGGTTCTTTAAAACCGCCAAGCCGATCGGACGGCCTTCACGCAATGCTTCTTCCACCAGAGCGATGCCCGGTTTTTTCACCACTGCTAAAGGGATGACGGTATTTGGAAAGAGTACCGCGTCTTGTAGCGGCAGAATGCCGACGAGACTAGCGGGAATGATGGCGTCTTTCTGCGGTTGCGCTGGCATTTACGCAAGAATCCTTTTTACGGTTATTCGAAGTTCGGTGCGGCTAACGGGAATATACTCGCTCGCGGCGATCGGCAGCGCGATGGTGAGCATGCCGTCGGCGTACGTCGCGGTGACTTCGCCATATTGCACGCTCACCGGAAGACGCAGTTTTTTCTCAAATGCGCCCTCGGCGATTTCTTTTTGCACGAGTGATCCGCCGCGCAAGCGCGCCTTTTCAGCGCGGCGGCCGGCGATGAATAAGTGACGCTCGTCGACGAAGACCCGCAAGCTTTCGCTGTCGGCGCCCGCCAGCTCCACGCGGACGGTAACGCTGCGTGTCTGGTCGTCGATGACGACATCCGTGTTCGGCTCCCAAACCGCGCGGGTCCGGAAACGTACGATTGAGTCCATTGGTCCGTATAACCCCCGCTCTTAGCAATCGGATGCGGACAGTGCTAATTCCCGCCGAGGGATGCCCTCCCTATCCTCGAGCGAACTCTCCCGGGTGACCGAATTTTCGGCAGGCATCGTTACATACGGCTCCCCGCAGCGCCCGCCGCTTCTTTTTCTACACGGCGTGCGCTTGGCCGGAAGCATTTGGGCGGAGCACGCGCGCCGGCTATGCCAGCAGTATTACGTCGTCACGCCGGATCTTCCGGGTCACGGCGCACTCGCGCACCTCCCGTTCGAAGCACCTATCCTCGAAGCGTTTTTGGCGCACCTCACGGACGGGCTCTTTTCAGCGCCGCCCCTGGTCATCGGCTATTCGCTCGGCGGCTATCTGGCGATGCGTTACGCGCTCGATAACCCGGAGCGGACCGCCGGTCTGCTGCTTACCGGATGCAGTGCGGACATCGTGGGACTGCGGCGGCGCATGTACGACCTCGCGGTTTTGGCCGGCTCGGCCGTACCGCCCGCGGCGATCGATCAAACACTGGCCACGCTGTTCCGCCTGACGATGCCGCGGCATCTCGCCGAGCAAATCATTCCATTTCCGTTCAATCGCGGGGTCTTTGCGGCGAGTCGCCGGATCGCGTGCGGCCAGCGCTACAGCACGCATTTGCGCGCGTACCGGAAGCCTGTGCTGCTGGTAAACGGCCAGTGGGACGTCCTTTTCCGTCGCGATGAGGCGCGGTACGCCAAGAACGCGCGAGCCGGCGTCCACATTCTACGCGGCGCAACGCATATTGCTCCAATGAGCCGCGTTCAGGAGTTCACCGATGTCGTACGCTCCTTCGCCGGCACCGTTTTCCCGGCACAGTGAGCGAAAAGGCCCTCGTCAGTCCCGCAGAGTGTTTGATACCCTTTAAGAAAGCATTCCGGGGGTGAGAGGGCACTCTTGAACGTCATCGATTTGCCGCGCGCCGAGAATCATGCGATTTACGACGCTGCCGTTACGCAATATGCGGCGTACGTCCGCGGGCGCGCCGAGGCGGTTTATCGCATCGGCTGTACCGCTTATCCGGGGCTGAGCACGATTGATGTGCTCGTCATAGCCCGCCGCGGCGGCATTCGCACCCGGCATTATTTCTCTGCACTGCACCGTCTGCCCAAACGTTTGGCTGCACTGTTCGTGCACGAGCCGTTCATCGTGCCGATTGATGCAGTGCGCGTCATCGAACATGCCCGCCCAGGGTTATGTACCCTGCTGGCCGGCCGCGACGTCTTGCATACGATCGCGCCCTTTCAGCATAGCGACGAACGCTGGTGCCGCGCGCTGGAATCCTATTGTCAGTATTCGTCATTCGTCGCGCGCACGCAGGAAACGCAAACGCTGCCGGGGCGCCTGACCGTCTCACTGAGTCTGCAGTTCATTGATGTTTTGCGACAAAACGCCTCGCTTACCGGCGGTGCATCGGACGCGCTCGCATACGCCGCCGCATGCGCCACGCTCGCCGCAGAGGCTTTCGTGAACGACGACGGCACGGCTGCCGTTATTGCGTATTGGAAGCTGTTGCGAGCAGCGTTCGCACAATTCGAAGAACGCTTGCACCAGCATCTGGCTTGCGATCATGGCGCGCTCACGCCGGCGACGGCACGCCTGTTACTGCAGGGCGAAATCGTGACGGAAGCCTTTGACGCGCAGTATGCATTTCGCCGCTGGCAGCAGATCGAGCGCTATACCGCGCAACTGGCCGCAATGGGACTGCCCTACGGTCAACTCTTTGCTCAACAAGCGTATCCCAAACCGGCGCGCCGCGTTACCGGCGCACCGGCAAGGAACGAAACGGAACCTCTACTGCGAGCCTAAGCGCTGGTTCGCGTTGTTCATGATGTAGATCTTGTCCGCGTGGCGGATGCCCAACGCTTTTTGATCGTATATGAC
>DASRSF010000004.1:0-7593 GCA_035656615.1 Vulcanimicrobiaceae bacterium
CATCCCGCCCAGGTGCGACCCGCTACACCGCACTCCGCTGCGCCGCATCCCGCAGCGCCGCATCCTGCAGCCAAACCGGTTGAACCGCATCCGGTACCAGCCGCGCACACACACCCGGCAGCCGCGGAGCATCCAAAACCAAAACCAACGCCATAGCGGACGTTATGCAAAACCGGCCTCGTTTGAGGCGGGTTTGCGCTCAATTCAGCGCGACGTGTCCCAAAATGAGTGCTGCGACGGACCAAAACAGGAACAGGTGCCAGCGCCGGAGCGCAGAGCGATAGGCGCCCGGCGACTGTAAGCTCATGCCCACGAACGTCTGTAACATCAAACCACCGAATGCAAACGTTGCCAACCAAATGCCGTTGACGTTGACGCTGCTCATATTTCCGGCGGATAGCAGCAAATGAACCGCGGCTAAGCCCAGGGCCGCATACCCGAGCACATAGTGCGGACGCATGCGCTGCGCAAAGCGGCCGCGAGTGATCCGGCGCAGAAATACGCCGGCCGCGGCATTGAGCGGAACCGTGGAGACCGCACCCCAAGCGGCCATCTCCGATGCGTTCACGGTGTTATTCGACTTTAACGAACTTCGTGTCTACGACGACACGTTTGGCATCAACGCGGCCCGGCGCCGTTAGGACGCCGTACACGTAGAGAATCGCACCCTGCACGATGTCATTCGGGCTTCCCATGACGACCGGCGTCCCACCCGCAACGTACAAGGCGACTGGTTTCCCAGTGACTTTAGAAAGCGTGTCGGTTTCATGACGCAGCAAATCGCCGTAAACGGTGCTGCGCTGCACGCGATCAACGCGAACCGCGATTTCAACGTTCTGCCCGGGTACCGCACGAGCGAACTGTGCCGGGGACATGGGAACCGGCGGAGCATGCATCGACATCTGTGCTAAGAGCACCGACATTATCAACGTCTTCATGTCTTTCAGGATATGGCAGCGCACGCCAATGCAAAAGCGGTACACGTTCGCAAATTACTCCACATTGGAGTAATTGTACAGAAAAACACACAGCACACGCTCACGCGAGTAGCAAAATGCCTGCATGTGTGGCTCACCCGTTTCTGTCTTCGCAACCCGGTCGCCGTTACGCTCTTCTACGTAGTTGTGGGTGTGTCGGGCATTACATGCGCGTTTCTGATGGGGCGCAGCGTTCTGCCGCCGATTTCTCTGCCGGTGGTTACGATTTCCGCGCCCTATGCCGGGGCCGGACCGGCGGAGATCGAGCGGCTGGTGATTGAACCGCTCGAAGACCAACTTGCATCGGCCCCCGCACTGGAACACATTGACTCGACCGCACAGAACGGCGAGGCCGAAATCAGCGTCCAGTTCCGTTTCGGGAGCGACATGGCAACGAACCGCGCGAACGTTCAGCAAGCGGTTGATGCGGCACGCGCAAATTTGCCTGCGGACTTGCGCGCGCCGCTTCTCGCACGCGGCGCACCGGCCGAAGCTCCCGTTTTTGAGGAAGCGGTAAGTTCGGAATTGATCCATGACGGCGCGCTTTCCAATCTGCTGGACAAACAAGTTTTGCCCGCAATGCGGGCCGTAAGCGGCGTGGAAAACGTGACGGCCTCGGGTGCGGATACACTGCAATTTGTAGTAAAGCCGCGCGGCGGCGCTCTTGCCGCACTCAATGCAACGATGCTCGATGTCTTGCATGCCGCGCAGGCCGGTGGCGACGTATTTCCGGGAGGAGTGTTTCGTTCCAGATACGCCGAGTCCACCATAGGCGTAGACGGCGCCGCGACGTCCGTTCAAGCACTGCGCGATTTGCCGCTCGGTATCGGGGCGAATCCTTCAGTGCGCCTGGGAGACGCCGCAGGTGTCCAGGAGACGTATGCAGATCGCAGCGTGATAACCCGTGTCGACGGTGCTCGGGCCATCATCCTATTCGTCACGCACGCGCAAGGCGCGAATGTGCTACAAACCATCGCAGGAACACGCGCTGTCCTGCGCACGCTCGCCGGACGTTACCCCATGGTTCGGTTTGAAGAGCTGCGCAGTGATGAGCCTTCTGCAAACGCGGCGGTTGCGGGCGTATTTCAAACGTTGGAGGAAGGCGTCGCGCTGACAGTTGTCGTCATGCTTCTCTTTCTGCGGGCCTGGAGAAATGCCCTAATCGCGGCAATGGCTATCCCGGCGTCACTTTGTGCAGCGTTTGCGACAATGTGGGCGCTTGGCATAAGCATGAATATCCTGTCCTTGATGGGCCTATCGCTCACGATAGGAATTTTGGTCGACGATTCCATCGTTATCATCGAGGCGATCACGCGCGCATTTGTAATGGGGGTGTCTGCCGATGAAGCCGCCCTCGCCGGGCGGCGCGAACTGGGCGGGGCCACTTTTGCGATCACCTTGGTCGATGTCGCCGTATTTGCGCCTATCGCAATGATGAGCGGGCTCGTGGGTGAATTCATGCGCGAGTTCGGCCTGGTGGTCATCATAGCGACAAGCTTTTCCCTATTGGTTTCGCTCACGCTTACACCGCTGCTCTCGGCGCGGTGGGCGCTTCGCGCGCACGGTGCTGCGCTTGAATCCTCGCGTTTGCCATGGACGCTGCGTACCAAACCCGCGCAAGCAACGATCTTTGCATGGCATCGCCTGCGATTGGCACTGGGCGCGTTGGAGGTTCGCGCTACTGCAGCGTACGCGGACGACTTGCTTCCGATGGTGCTTGCGCACCCGCAGATAGTAGCAATCGCTGCAACGGTGATTTCCGCGGCATCACTCGTGCCGGTATTCTCAGGGGCCGTCCCCACGGAGTTTTCGCCGCCCCTCAATAGTGGCGTAGCAACGGTCACTGTGACGCTGCCCGCAGGAACTCCATTAAGCGCGACCGATGCCGCCGTGCAACGCATGAATGAAGCGCTACTGGATGATCCGCAAGCCGGACACGTCGTAACCATCAGCGGCCAGGCCTTCAACGGCACGAGCAATATTGCTGCTAGCAACCTCGCGCAGGTTTCCGTCATCCTAACTGATCCTAATGCGGCATCCGACGCCATCAGCGAAAAAATGAAGCGCATGACGGCGCTGGTCCCAGCCGCTTCGATAACCGGTGCGGGTAAGGGCATGGGCGGCGCTCCCGGGGTCAGCTACACCATCGGTGGCGACTCGCCGGCCGCTGCGATTGCTGCGCAACGCATCGCCGATGCGCTGCGCGCAAATCGATACGCGACAGACGTGCGAACCAGCGAGGCGGGCCTGCAGCCTCGCGTACAACTCTCGGTCGATATGGAACGGGCGCGACTCTTGAATGTGTCGCCCGACGACGCTGCCCAGACAGCGCGTATCGCTACCGGCGGAAGCATTGCGGCCCGCGTGCGAACCGGCTGGGGCCTTGAGGATCTGCTGGTTCGGGCAGACGCCGCCCAAGCCGGCGACTTCGCGGCGCTCGGCCGCGCTGCCGTGCGAAGCCGCGAGGGCCGTTTGGTTCCGTTGGAAGACCTCGTCCGCATGACATTCTCTCGTGACCCGGCGGTCATCACGCGGGAGGACGGCGCCCGAATCGTGACGGTGAGCGCGAACGCGGTAGAAAACGCGCCCATTAGCTTGATTAGCACCGGCATAGCCGCCGGCTTGCGCGATTCGTCATTCCTTCCGCCCGGTGCTCGCGTCGAACCCCGCGGAGACCTCAAACAGTTTTTTGATACGGCCGCGAAGATCGTAGCCGCACTACTGATTTCAACGCTAGCCGTTTATGTGATTCTTGCAACACTCTACCGCAGCTATACGTTGCCGCTCATCATTATGTTAACCGTTCCACTGTCGTCCAGCGGCGCATTCGGTGCGCTGCTTCTGCTTAATGCGCTGCGGGTACCAGCGCAAACACTCAACCTGTATTCGATGATCGGCATCGTCATGCTATCGGGGCTCGTGGCGAAAAACGGCATCTTATTGGTTGAGTATGCTGAACGCGCGCTTCGATCGAGCGCAGACGCTGGGCAGGCTATGGTACAAGCGGCGAAGGTGCGGTTTCGTCCGATTGTTATGACCACACTGGCCATGATCGCCGGGATGTTTCCCCTGGCGGCAGGCCATACCGTGGGGGCGCAGTACCGCAGGGCACTCGGCACCGTGGTCATCGCAGGCCTTTCCAGCTCGCTCTTGTTGACACTCTTCGTCGTACCGGTGGCATACGTATGGTATCGCGGGGGCATGAGATCGCGCGCACGAAGAAGCATCCCGTATGCAGTGGACGGCCGTGAAGCCCGACGCGGGGCGTGAATTACTGGTGCTGGGGGTGTTGCGCCGCCAACCGCTTTCAGCATACTCGATCTACCGCGCGCTACGCGATCATTCCGCGCTCTACCGTCCACTGGGACAAGGCAACGTGTACCATCTTGTCGATCGGCTCGAACGCGAGGGATGCTTGTTGAGGCGTACCGCAAAAGCGCAGCGAGGCCCCAGAACAAGTAAGAACGTCTTTCAGCTCTCCGCTTTGGGCGAGAACCGTTTTCATCAGCTGCTCCAACGCGTGGTCTCCGATCCGCAGTCAAGCGATTCAACGCTGGAGATTGCAATCGTCTTGCTCGGGCAGATCCCGCGGCCACGCGCCAGGCAGATGTTAGCTTTGCGCGACGATGAGTTGGCAGCGCAGGAACGCCGCATCAAGCGGCTCTTCGGTGATATGGATTCGCGCTCGGGTCCCGGCTCGCTCGCCGGTAACCATGCGTTGCTGCGCGTGCAAAGTGAACGGCACTTTCTGCGCGCTGCGCTAAAAAAACTTGTTAACCCGCGTTGGCATCCCGAATGGGTTTTGCATGACGGTCCGGTTGTAGACCCGAAGCGCCGGTTATAGCAGTCCCGGTACTGCAGGTTGCTACTAGGGGCTGCAAAAATAGAGCGTAATGTCGTTAGAGCTTCTGAACACCGTCGCGTCGATCGGCACGTTCATCGTCATTGGCGCGACCGCCCTGGCCGCAATCGTACAACTGCGGCATATGCGAAATAACAATCAGCTCACGGGCTTGTTGGACGTTCTTGGGCGTGTCGAAGATCCGGTATTCAATGAGTGGCACGACCACTCCAAGCGTATCGTCCAGGAACAACTGCCCAACCAGGAATTCCGCCGTCAAATTCAAACGGGCACGTTCTCTCGGCACGGCAATCCATGGCTGAACATGATGAATTCTTACGAATGGGTCGGGAGTTTGGTTAAACACGGACTCATCCCCGAAGAGCCGTTCATGGACGTTTATTCGGCACGCATTCTACGAGCGTGGTCAGTGCTTGAGCCGGTGTTCGCCATCGCGCGCCGCGGAGGCGATCCTTCGATGTGGGAGAATTTTGAGTACCTCGTCATTCGTTCGCGCGCGTGGGAACGACAATATCCGAACGGCGCTTATCCGAAAGGCGTTCCTCGCCTGGAGTACCGCGACGTATGGCTGGACGAGGACCGTGCTCTGGGTGTAACTGCTACCCCGACCGCTTCTTCTTTCGCGTCGAAGATTTCTTAGCGCTAGCGCTGCTGCCCGTCGATTTTTTTCTCCTCGTCGCTTTACGCTTACGCGTAGCAGCCGCTTTGCGCGCGGAACTCTTGCGGTCGGACGCCGTGCGCCCGGTGCTCGGCCGTTTTCCGAGTTCCCTCCAATCCGACTCGGAGATATGGACGCCGAAATATTTTGCAGCCTTTTTGATATTGGCCCACGCTAAGTCACGTTCTTCGTCCGTGACCCCGGTTGTCTGATCGAATCGCGCAATCGCGTTGCGAACATGCGACTCGTCCGTCATGGGCTCTTTGCGCTCCTTCGGATACGCAAAGACATAATCCGGCAGATCGCTGCGCCGGGTAAGTGTGCCGTGCTTCTCGTACGGCTTCCAGGTCGCTCTCATTTTGTGTCTCCTTATGAAATGTCGACTAAAGCAGACCGTTTACTTTAAGAAAAGTCTGGGTGAGCGACCACGCCTGCTCGGACGCGGACGCGTTGTAGCTTGCGCGCTGGTCGCAAAAGAACCCGTGATCGGCGTGCGAGAACAGCACTTGTTCGTGCGCTTTGCCGGCCGCGCTGAGCGCATCCGAAACGGCTCGATATTGCTCCGCAGGAATGTGCGCATCCTTGCCTGCCCAGAACATGAGCAACGGTCCGTGCTGTTCCTTCGCGCGATCCAGTAAATTCGGCGCAATGCCCCCGCCGTAAAACGAGATGGCGGCGCGAAGATCGAGCGCTGCATTGGCCAGGTACGACACGCGTCCGCCCATGCAAAAGCCGATGCATCCGATGCGCTTTGCTTCGACGCCGGCCTGGCCGGCTGCAACCGCAAATGCCGAGCGAGCGTCCTGGAGCAATCCCTCCGGCGTTAGGGCCGCCATATGTTCGCGCCACCCGTCCGAACCATATGGAGCCTCGTAGCCGGGCCCGGCAGTGCGGTGGTACAGCTCGGGCGCTACGGCCACAAGCCCAAGACGCGCGAAGCGATCGGCGATATCCCGGATGTACCCGTTTACTCCAAAAGCTTCTTGAAAGACAAGTATGGCGGCACCGTTTGCAGATGCCGGCCTTGCAACATACATTCGTTCGGCGGTGATCATTTTGCCAAGGTATTCCCCCACAGACAAAGATACCCGTCACAGGCGGCGAACGCGCTGCGCATGCTTGGTTCTGATATGCCTTCGGAAGTCCGAAAGCTTGGTATTCCGCTGCCTGCTTTGGTCGTTTGGCTTCGCCACGTCGGTTGAACGTTTTTCGGCGAACCACTCGCGCAGTTGCGCGAGGTTGAACGGTCTTTTGAATCTGAGGGAATCACGGTGCGCTTCGTCGCTATCGGCGATCCCAATACCGTGCGGACGTTTTGCGCGCGCTTCGGCGAGGAAACACGATGTATAGCCGATCCGGATAAGCGGACATACAAGGCGATGGGGCTGGGAAACTATAATCTGCTGCGCCTTTTTACCGATGGCGCACTGCGTGTGAGACGAAACGAAAACAAGACGGCGGGATTTCGTCAAAATTGGAAAGCAACTCGTATTGAGAATTCGGCCCAATTACCCGGCGCGGCATTTTTCGATCGCGATGGCGTGGTCCGGTGGGTATACCGCGGACAACATCCGGGCGATTTACCGCCGATAAAGCAGATGCTCGGAACCGTAACCACGCAGGTGGATCCGCGACATCCAAAATGAAAGCAGCCAGTATGCATCTCTTCGATCAAATCAACCTGCGGCGCGTTGCGGTTCGCAACCGCATTGCCGTTTCACCGATGTGCGAATATTCCAGCACCGACGGCTTTGCAAATCAATGGCACCTTGTACACTTGGGCAGCCGTGCAATAGGCGGGGCGGGTTTAGTGTTTACCGAAGCGGCTGCCGTCTGGCCGGAAGGCCGCATCACTCCGGCGGATTTGGGGATCTACCGTGACGAGCACATTCCGAAGTTGCGCGAGATCGTGGAATTCATTCACGAGCACGGCGCAGTAGCCGGCGTACAACTTGCCCATGCGGGATTCAAGGCCAGCACGGCGCGCCCGTGGGACGGCGGAGGACCTGTGGGCCCGGCACAAGGCGGATGGGAACCGATCTATGCGCCGAGCGCCGTTCCGTTCAAAGAGGGTTGGATCGTTCCGCACGCACTCT
>DASRSF010000005.1:0-4277 GCA_035656615.1 Vulcanimicrobiaceae bacterium
ACCGAGGGCTCCCATTAGCCCGCCTTTTCCGCCGGATTGCAATACTGATACCGTGTCCATGCGCACGTTGGCGTCTTTCCAGAGCCAGCCGCCGGGTTCAACGTCGATCATCTCTCCCGGGCCAAGCGTCTTTTCAAAGACGTTGCCGTACCCGTGAAGCAGTACTAAGCCTTCAGATTGCGTTGCCGTAAAGCGGTCAATGAATAAACCGGTTCGCGCGAAGAGCACGTTTGCCAGGCCTTGCTGCCAATAAAAGTTGTAGTCGACGTTACCGCTGGCAAGTAAGAACTGATGCTCGCGCACGTCGACGCTTTGGCCGGGCTGCAACCGCAAGGCGACGATCTGCCCCGGCGCTTCGCGGGAGAACGCGACGTTACCCGGACCTTGCGCCGTAGAGATGAAGATTTGCAAGCCGGCGAAAAATCGCTTTGCCGCGTTTTGAATGCTCATGAAGCCCAGCGTGACTTGCGGCTGTTTCCACAGCAAAATGTGATGTTCGAAATAGATCCCTTGTTGGCGGCCGAGCTCGACATCGACGACCGGCACGAGCTCGCCTTCAACGCGAATCGTCATGTCGCCCAGAGTGATAGGCTCCTTGGGATTATCGAGTTCCGGCTGTGGCTCGCTGTAGCTGCCGACGGTAGTCGCTTGGGCTACCGGCGCCCCGCAGTTTGGGCAGAAACGGGCTTGATCGGGGATCGCGGCTTGGCATGTCGGGCAATTCATCAAGACCTCCATACATGGCGGGGACTTAGTGTAGTCGAACTGCGCACGGCATGTCAAAAATTGCCGTGACCGGGTCCAGCGGGACCATTGGAAAACGCCTGTGCGCAGACCTTGCGCAAGAGCACGAACTGGTACGCATAGATCTGGAAGATGCCGACGTTCATGTGGACGTAAGGGAATTCGCGCCGCTCCTTTCGGCGTTTCGCGGATGCGAGACGGTCATTCACTTGGCCGGCGTGGTCGAGGTGGACGCCGATTGGGAAAGCGTCTATCGTGTCAACATCGGCGGCACGTACAACGCTTTCGAGGCCGCCCGCCAGGCCGGGGTGCGCAGAGTCATCTTTGCAAGTTCCAACCACTGCGTCGGCATGCACGAAGTGCAGCACGCGCCCGCCATCTACGAGCCGCGTTTCGGCTTGGTCCTGCGCACCGATGAGCCGTATCGCCCGGACGGCTTGTACGGCGTGTGGAAAGCGTTCGGCGAAGTTCTCGGACGGCTCTACAGCGATCAACATGGTTTACAGGTCGCGTGTATCCGAATCGGTTCGATCACCGGCGCAGACGATCCGCGCGATGAAAGCGTCCGTAATTCAAGCGGCTGGCTCAATCTTACGGAGGCGCAAAAGTTTAAACGGTACGCTGCAACGTGGATGTCGCAGCGCGATTTCGCGCGCCTTATCCGAGCCATTCTGGCAAGCGACGTGCCGTACGCGGTTGTCTATGGGGTGGGCGATAACCTCACGCGGTTTTGGGACCTCGAACCGGGGCGCGCGATCTACGGCTTTTGGCCGCAGGACGGCGTGCGTTAGAACATGCGAACTCCGTTGGCGACATTTCGCTCGGGTTGTACCAGGACGACCGCGCCCTCGTAATCCGGAACACCCAGCACCAAGACTTCACTGGAGAAGCCTGCGATACGCCGCGGTTCGAAATTCACCACGCCCAAGATCTGGCGTCCCACCAAATCCTCTATGTTGTAAAGCATGGTAAGCTGCGCGCTAGACTGCTTGACGCCGATCTGAGGACCAAAATCAATACGAAGCTTGTACGATGGCTTACGGGCACCCGAAAGTTGCTCCGCAGCAAGGATCGTGCCGGTTCTAATGTCGATGGAATTGAACGCGTCGTATGTGGACATGAACTAAGTATAAGCGGCTGCCCCTGGCAGTGCTCTGACAAAAAACAGGCTAACCCGGAGCGTATTAGACCATTTCAGCGTAAACCGTGATTCGGATCGGAATGCAGTGCGTTTGGTGGAATAGGAGCCGGCGTACGGGTCGTGCGCTCCCCGCACACGTGGGCGTCTTCGCTCACCACGGCCACATACTCTTGTCCCTTATCTATCTGAACGGCCGGCGTTTTGCCAAAACGCTTGGGATGATGGTATTCCGATCTTATGAATTGCAGCGGAATCGTATCGCCGCAGAAGCTCTGCACGCTGCCGACGGATACGCGCAAATCCGCACCCTTGCTCTCGACCTTGTTAACCGCTGCGCCGGCAACGGCCGCTCGCGGGCCGATAAGGTGCCCCGCGGCGCCTGCGTGGAAGTCTTTGGCTTGTTGGGCGTCCAGGACTTTACCGATGCCGGGATCACCCGCACGTGCGACCAGCCAACCGTTGACGATTACGTCATTCGTAACCAGGTATGCCAGCCGTTCACCTGTATGGTAGGTTGCCGAATTAATTGAATTATAGGTTTGAACGACCACGGGAGTATTCTTCGGAATAATCGCTGGTTTTGAATGGGCGCCGGCCGCAATAAGCGTTACGACGGCTAGCGTAATCATGACTTGGGCAGCATGTCGCAGTCGATCAACTTGTTGACCAGCGGCCCGGCGACTTTGTTGACGAATCGCTCACGCATCGCGGGGTTCTTCTTCATCATAGCGGAAGCTTTTCCGGAATTGCCGCCGCCCTTTTGTTTCTTCATCATCTGTTGAAACTCGGGGCAAGAATCGTTCTGAATCGTCGTGACCATCTGATTTGCGACATCATCGACGATCCTATTTTGCAGTTGCTGGCGCATTTGCGCTTGCACAGGTCCGGTGCTTACGGTGAGCGCGGCCACGACGGCGGCGCACAGCAAAATACGCGGCGGACGGGATAGCAGATTCATGATAGCTCCTTTGTTTAGTTGCGAGCAACGCGCTGACGCAGGTGCAGCGCTTCTTTGGCTTTGACTAGGCGAACCATTGCGTCGTTGTACGGGGTCGGAATTCCGGTGCGGCGGCCGGCGGCGGTGACCGCTCCGTTGATGTGATCGATCTCGCTTGGGTGGCCGGATTCGAGGTCGAACGCCATCGAGCTCTTGCTGTCCGCGCCGACGGCTATTACTTCCGTCACGTACTGCCACGGATTAGCAAAAGGTAGATTGACTTTGAGTGCGGCCGCTACGGCGGCGGCTTCTTCGGCAAGCGCTTCCGCCAAACGCGCAGCGTTGGGATCCTTCAATATTTCACCGCTCTCGCAATCGAGCAACGCGCTCACGGCGTTGATAGCGGCATTCGCCACCAACTTACCCCACAGATGTGGGCGAATGTCGTAAACGACTGAGGCTCGCATCCCGCTTTGCGTCAGAAGATCAGCGACGGCACGCGAGGTCGACGGTGAAGCCCCGCCCGACCCGATAATCGTATTGCCCTCTTCGGAACTGCGCACGCGCCCCGGAGCCGTCGTGAGCGAGGACTCGGTCGTGATCCCTAAAACGACCGGGACCGCACCCCCGAGGGCCGTTTTGATGGCGTCCTCGTTCCCCACGCCGTTTTGAAGCGAAACGATCGGCGTTGACGGACTGAGCTCGCCCGCAAACGGCCGAAGCGCTCGCAGCGTGTCCACCGCCTTCACGAACAGAAAAACCATATTTGAGCCGAACAGGTCGCGCGAACGTTTGCCCACGCGCACGGCGCGGGGGGGCGCGTCATTGACCGAAAGCCCGCCGCTGCGCTCGATGCCGTCAAGGACCGCGGTGTTGCTGTCCAGCATCGTCACATCACAACGCGAGGCGAGATGATAACCGAAAAGCGTTCCCATCGCACCTGATCCAATGATCCCGACGCGCCTCCTGCCTTGCTCCATCAGGTCGGGCTTCGCGGCTCAAATGAATGTTTCCGGCCCCGGCCATGCGCTAGAACCCGGCCAGAATCGCTGCGCACGAGAAACTGCCGATGTGCGCAAGTACCCCGTGCCTGCCTGATTGGAGCCTATTGGGGTGACCGTATCGATTCTTGACGCGGGATACGTGAGCATGGCGCAAAGACCCGTGGACGGCGTGCGCTTAAAACTGCAATTGCAGTCCAAATACCGTTCGGCGATCGGATCGTGTGAGATCGCGCTCGCCCAAAAACAACTTGGCCCATTTTTGGACATTAAGGTTCCCATAAACGTCAAATGTGGGCAAACGCAGGTTGTAGATCCGCGTTTCCGCGCCGACCGGGCCGAAATCGTACGATCCGAGTATCCCGATCTGCGAGTAGAGAACGCCTCCGCCGACGTGCAAATTTCCGCGGTTGGCTACGGCAGCCGCGTTCCAAGTCGTGGTTGGGCCGCCGAT
>DASRSF010000006.1:0-12698 GCA_035656615.1 Vulcanimicrobiaceae bacterium
CGGGCTACACCGGCCGCATTGCGGTTGCAATCGCGCGGAGCAACTCCAAACGGATCTATGCGATCATCGAGGCCAAAGGCGGAATCCTCTGGCGCAGTGACGATGGTGGAGAAAATTGGAGCATGGTCTCATCCGATACGCTCGTCGACCAGCGTCCGTTTTATTTCACGCATATCAATGTCGATCCGAAAGACGAAAACCACGTTTACGCCGTGTCGATGATGCTGGCGGAGAGCAAGGACGGCGGCCATACGTTCAAAGCAATCGCGCAGAACGTTCACGTGGATTACCATGCGATGTGGATCGCGCCGAACGATCCGGGCCGCATGATCACGGGCGAGGACGGCGGATACGCGCTCACGCTGGACGGCGGCAAGAATTGGATGTTTTCGCGGAATATCCCAATCGGCCAAGTTTACCACGTCGGTCTGTCAGAAAATGAAAACCCGTACTGGGTCTGCGCACCGCTGCAGGACAACAACGGCTTTTGCGCGCCGAACAATTCCAAGAACGCCGAAGGCATTCTCGACGAGCATTGGCAGAACGTTATCGGCGGCGACGGCATGTGGGCCGTTCCTGATCCCGCCGACCCGAATCACATTCTGACCGATTTGCAGACCGGCCGTATCGCCGATTACGACAAGGTACGTCAGACCAGCCGCTTCGTGCAGCCGTACTTCGACTTCAATCGTTACGATTTTCAGTTGTTTGCGCGCAAGTATCGCTTCAATTGGGATTCGCCGATTGCGTTTGCGCCATGGGACCCGCACGTGCTGTGGCTGGGAGGGAGCGTCGTCTTCCAATCCACCGATCGCGGCGTTCACTGGCGCACGATCAGCCCCGATTTGACGCTCAACCTAAAAGCGCACCAACAGCCCTCGGGCGGACCGCTCGCGCTGGACGTCTCCAGTGCCGAGTTTTCCGATAATTTGCTGGAGATCGAGGGGTCGCGCGCGCGCCGCGGCGTCATCTGGACCGGGGCGGATGACGGCGTCATCGCCGTAACGACCGATGGCGGAAAGCATTGGGCTAAACACACGATTCCCGGGGTCCCGCCGTACGGCCGAGTTGAAAGCATCTCGCCTTCACCGTTCAATGCGGCGACGGCATACGCCAACCTCGACCGCCACCGCTCGGGCGATTACGCGCCGTATCTCTTCGTCACGCACGATTATGGTAAGACGTGGATCAAAATAACCTCGGGTTTTCCAAGCGATCAATGGGTGCGCAGTGTGCGGGCCGACGAGCGCAACCCGAATCTGGTTTTTGCGGGAACCGAAAACGGCATGTGGATCTCATATGACGCCGGAATGAATTGGGCACCGTTCAAGCTCGATTTGCCGACTGTTTCGGTCCGCGATATTCGCGAACAGCCGCAGTTTAACGATCTCGCCATTGCTACACACGGCCGCGACATTTGGATTCTCGACGACTTGACCTCGCTGCAAGAGCTGCCGTCCGCCCAGCGCGCGGGTGCGATGCTGTTCAAGCCGCGTACGGCGTATGAATATGACATGCACAGCAACGATGAAGGCACGTACACGCGCTTTGCCGGGCAAAACCCGCCGTATGGTGCGATCATCGATTTCTATCAACGCGTACCGCAGACGACGCCGCCGCAAATCGAAATTTTGGATAGTCGCGGTATCGTCGTGCGCCGCATAAAGGCAGCGCCGAAGCCTAAACCGGGCGCACAGGCGCAAGCCACGGAAGAAGGCTTTGAGCCGGGGGCCGGTATGGGTGTTCCGAATGAGTCCGGCATTAATCGCGTGGTCTGGAATTTCCGTGAGGACGGCCCGGTACAGTGGAACGGAACCGCGCGCGAATTCCGCGGCCCCGCGCTCGGCGCGCAGGTCGTCCCGGGGACGTACCGCGCGCGCATCCGCCTCAATGGGCGCGTATTCACCCAAACCTTCGGCGTGCAAGCCGATCCGCGCTCTGCGTACACAATTGCGCAGCTGCGTGCGGCGCATGACTTCGCGAAAAAGTACCTGGACGTTCAGGGTCAGATCAACACCGTGCTGAATGCGATTGACGCGCAACGCAAACAACTACAGCAGGCGCGAGCCGCCGCGAGCAAGAGCGGGAATACCGCACTGGTAACCCGGCTTGATGCCGCGCTGAGCGCCCAAGACGCGATTTTCAAACGTTTTACCGCGAACTACCAGAACGATGAGGATTCCATCCAATTTCCGGGGCAGCTCCGTGAAGACGTCCCACGATCCGGTTTTGGCGGTGCGCAACCTCCAACGCCCGCGCTCCTGGAGTATGCCAAGCGTTTCGACGCCGCCTTTGCACAAACCATGGACGCCTACCGTGCGTATCTGCGCACGGTGTACGACCCGCTGGCGCCGCAGCTCAAAGCGGTGGGTGTGCGATAACCCCCGAAATACCACCGGAACGGATGCGCAGCGTTGTGCTGCGCATCTCTGCGGGCGGATGGTTCGAGCTGTACGATCTTTTCATGACGGCGTATATCTCGCTCGGACTCATTAAGGACGGCCTGTTCGTCGCGACCGCACCCTCGCCGTTCGCCCTTTGGCGGTTTGCCTGGTTTATCGCCTCAGGATTTGCCGGCATGTTCGCCGGCACTCTCGTGTTCGGATGGTTTGCCGACCAATTTGGCCGCAAGAACACGTTTGTCGTCTCGTTGCTTTGGTATTCGGCCGCGACCGTTGGTATGGCGCTTGCACCAAGTGCAGTATCGATCGATCTTTGGCGCTTTGTTGCGGGCATCGGCATCGGCGTACAGCTAGTGACTATCGACTCGTATATCTCCGAGATATCGCCAAAGGATCAGCGCGGTTACTGGATTGCGTTCTCGCAATTCATCGGCTATTTGGCGATTCCGGTTGTGGCGCTGGCAGCCTACTTGCTGGTGCCGCATCATTTCTTTGGGTTATCGGGATGGCGGTACGTGGCCCTGGTCGGATCGCTCGGCGGGGTCGTGGTGTGGTTTTTACGCAGCGGTTTGCCTGAGTCGCCGCGCTGGCACCACGCGCGGCATGCCGCCGGCGCAGCGGCGATTGCCCGTGCATGGTCCGCAATCTGGAGCAAAGCACTGCGTGTGCGCACGATCATGCTGGTCGTCTTCAATTTCGCGCAGACCATCGGATTTTACGGCTTCACCTCGTGGGTACCGATTTTCGTTGCCTCACATGGCGTCAGCTTTGCCAAGTCGCTGCAATATTCGTTTATCATCGCCGCCATCAATCCGGCGGGCCCGCTGCTGGCGATGCGCATGGCCGATCGGTGGCAAAGAAAATGGCAGATCGTCGTTATGGCATGCATCATCGCGATCGCCGGGCTCGCTTTTGCCCTGGTGCGCGCGCCTGGTGCGATCATTGCTTTCGGAATCATCGTAACGCTGGCGAACGCGTGGTTTTCCTGCGCGTTTCATGCCTATCAGGCCGAGCTGTATCCAACGCCGATTCGTGCGCAGGCCGTCGGCTTCGTCTATTCCTGGAGCCGCTTCAGCTCGATATTCGTGGGATTTGCGATTGCCGCGGTATTGCGCGCTTATGGAACGCCGGGCGTCTTCGCGCTAATCGCCTGCGCGATGGCCATCGTCGCGGTAACGATAGGCACCTTTGGAATTCGTACGAATAACATGGAGCTCGAAGACCTCGCCGTGGCGCTATAACGCGATCTGCTTCAAAAAGGCCTGATGGTTGAACGAGCCGCCGTTGCCGAAGCGCACGACGATGACGCGCGCTGATGGACAAACGTACATCGCCTGGCCTCCGGAGCCGCTGGCATAGAACAGGTTGGGCATCGCGCCGGCGCGCAGCCACCAGCCCAATCCATAGCGCGGATTAGCAAGCGAGCCGACGAAGCATTCACTCAATTCCGCATAGCTGCGCAGCACGAATGAACCGTAACGCGCCCATGCCGGCGCAGTGAGAAAGGCCCCTGTCGGGAGCGGCTGAGTGCCGTCTTTGAGCGTGCGCCAACTCTCGACCACAACACGTTCGGGGTCAAGAATCCGCTCGTGAAGATACTCGTGCGGCGTTTGCTTGCGCTTCACCAGTCGCTGGGCGAAGACTGCGCCGAAGATCTGCAGGGGGATGCCGCCGTACGTGAACCGCTCGCCGGGTGCGAAGCGCGGTGACGTAGCAAGCGCTTTTTCGTAGGTGGGAACAGCCGCTCCGAGTCCTCCGAAGGGCGCTCCGCACGTGAGATTGAGCAATTGACGGAACGTCGCGCCATGCCAAACCGGATCGTCCAAGTGCAGCAAGCCCTCGCGTTGCGCGATGACGGCTGCCGTGCCCCAGAAGCTTTTTGTGCCGCTATAGAGAGCGTGCGGGGTCTGCGCGGAAAATGGCTCTTCATAGGACTCGTAAACGACGGCGCCGTCCTGCAGCACCAGGAGCGCTCGCGGTTTATGGCGCGCATGATATGCGGCGGCGGCATCAACGTTCATCTGCATTCGTGCGCCGTGTAAAAAGCATGCCCCTGCGGTATAGAATCGGCGATGCGGTGGCTCATTTGGTGGTTTGCGGTCCTTTCCGCGTACGTCATCGAATTCGTGACGCAGACGCTGAGCGAAGTTGTTGCCGGAGCGATTATCGCGGCCCTTTGCACGGTGATCGTCGCCTGCGCACTCCGAGCCGGCCGCCCCGACGTGCGCGTCTTGTGGGGCTGGCTGCGCCACCTGCGCCGGGTGCCCGGCCAAATGCTGCGCGACACCGTTGCGGTAAGCGGGCGGATCATCTGGGCGCTTCGCACGGGCCAGGAACTCACCGGTTTTATCACCCGGGTACCATTCGATTACGGCGACCGCGAAAACGCCCTGGATAACGGACGCGAAGCATTGGTGATTTACGGTATTTGCGCCACGCCGAATACGGTCGTGGCGGACGTCGATCGTCGCGGCGAACTCGTCGTGCACCAGCTCATCGCGGGCGAGCGCCCTGCCGAATCCTTGCGGTGGCCGCTATGAACCACACGTTCAACGGCATGCTCTTCGGGACCGAGTTGCTGTTCCTGCCGATGCTGGTCGCGCTCTACGTCGTGCTTTCGGGCGAGAGCGTGCGGCGAGTGATCGCGCTGCAATTGCTTACAATGCTAGGCGCTACGCAGTTGGTGTTGCTGTCCATCGTGTTCGCAAACGATGAGTTTGCCGACGCCGGCGTGACGCTCGCGCTGCTGTCAATCGGCGGCACCGTCTGCTACGTACACTTTTTAGAGCGGTGGCTCTAATGGCTCGGCATGCGGTCACGGCGCTCGTGCTGGTAGTTGCGGCGGCTTTCGCGATGCTTTCGGCGCTCGGTATTGTGCGCAGCAAAAATGCGTTGGCTGCGCTTCATGCGCTCGGCGTGGCCAGCGTCATGTTTCCGCCGCTGGTGATGCTTGCAGTACTTATCGATACGGGTTTGGGTGTGTCGTCGGTAAAGACGATTTGCTTTGTTGCCGTCTTGCTGTTGGGTGGCCCGATTAGCTCTCACGCAGTCGCCGTAGCGGCGCACCGGAGGCGGACGAAGTGAGCCTGTTGGAAATTATCGTGTACTTGCTGGTGGCGTTCTTGGGCGCGGCGGTTGTCTTCAGCAAACGCCCAATCAATCAGTTGTTCGTCTATACGTCGTTCGGTTTGGCGCTCACACTTCTATTTTTCGTGCTGCACGCGCCGGACGTGGCGCTCTCCGAACTGGCGGTAGGAACGCTAGCATTGCCCCTGTTGATTTTAGTCGTACTCATGAAAACGGCGGACAAGGTATGACGCTGCGCGGCCGCACGATCCTGTACGTCTGCAGCGCGGTCCTCGCGTTTGCCGTCATGATGTACGGTGCAACCGGCCTGCCGCCGTTTGGGTCATTTTCCGGCGCGTACACGGATTTGGTGTTGCAAATCACTACTGCGGAGCGCCACGTATATAACGTACCGACCGCAATCAACTTCGATATACGCGGCTTTGACACGCTTGGTGAGGAATTTATCTTTTTTACCTCGGTAGCGGGAGTGCTGTTTATTCTAAGCGCGGTGCGCGGAAAAACGCAGACGCATCCCGAGCCGATGGAAAGCGAGCCCGGCATCGTACGCACGGGAGCACTGCGTTGGTTTCCGACGGGCCTGACCGCATTCATTGCCGCGATGGCAATGGATCTGGCAGCACACGGGCAACTGACTCCGGGAGGCGGCTTCCAAGGCGGCGCGGTGTTCGGCAGCGCACTGGCCTGCGTTTTCTTGGGTGTAGGAATGCACGCATTTCTGCAAACGGCACGCAAAGATCTGTTCGATCAGTTCGAGGCGTTGGGCGCCTTTGCGTTCGGCGCCGTTGGGGTATCCGCCATGTGGGTCACGGGATATTTCCTCAAAAACGTGCTGCCGCTTGGTCAAACGGGTGCGACCGTCTCCGGGGGAACCATCTATTTGATTAATATCGCGGTGTTTATCGAGATCGCTTCCGGTTTCACGGTGCTCACGGCTGTATTTTTGAATCAAACGCGGCAAACGCAGGAGCTTGAGGAGTGAGCAACTGGACGCTGTACGTGCCCTATGCCATTGCCTTTTGGCTTTTTGCGATCGGCTGCTTCGGGATCACGCAAAGCCGCAGTTTGGTCCATACGATTCTATGTCTTACCGTTGTCCAGGCCTCTACGTATACGCTGCTGCTGTCCATTGATTTTCATGCAAAGGCCGCGGCTCCGATCTATTCGTCGAATTATGCGCCCGGCAGGCCGGCCGTCGATCCGATCCTTCACGCCCTGACGCTAACCGACATCGTCGTCGGCGCGACGGTTACCGCGCTGCTGCTAGCGCTTACGCTGCAAATTCACCGGCGTAAAGGAACGATCGATCCGCAACGGATCAGCGAGATGAGAGGATGAACTCGGGAACTGCCGGTCAGCTCGCGACGCTTTGCGTGGCCCTTCCGCTCATGGCGGCAGCAAGCTTGGCGCCATTTACGAAACATGCGCCGCGTTGGGTAAGTTGCACGGTTGCCTCGACGACGGCGCTCGCGGTCATGGTAGTCGGCTGCATGCTCACCGCGTATACCTTTGTGCACGGGCCAGCGGTGTATTGGATGGGAGGCTGGCTGCCCCGCCATGAGCTGGCGATCGGCATCAGTTTTTCAGTCGACGCGTTCGGGGCAGCCCTAACGGCCTTTATCGCGCTGCTCGTTTTGGCGGCTTCGATCTATACCTGGATCGCGTTCGACCTAACGGGTACGCTGTTTCATACGCTGCTGTTGGCTTTTTTGGGCGCCATGTGCGGCTACGCGTTGACCGGCGATATGTTCAACATGTTTGTCTGGTTCGAATTGATGACCGCTGCCGCGATCGCGTTGACCGCGCACAAAATTGAAGAGGCGGTTTCAATTGAAGGTTCGATCAACCTTGCGGTGACCAACGCCATCGCGGGTTTTGTCGTGCTTCTGGGTATCGCGCTGCTCTACGGACGTACGGATGCCTTGAACTTCGCGCAACTCTCACAGGTTTTAGCGCAGCGTCCCGCCGATGCGCTCGTCCTGGTCGCTTTCGCGCTCATCGTAACGGGGTACTTCGTAAAAGGCGCCGTCGCGCCGTTTCATTTTTGGCTTGACGACGCGCACGCCGTCGCGCCCACGCCGATCTGCATTCTCTTTTCCGGCATTATGGTTCAGGTTGCCTTGTACGGGGTTGCGCGCATGTACTGGACCGTGTTTGCAGTACCGCTTCATCCATACACGCATCAGATGAAGGCGCTGTTTCTGGGCGTCGGCATTGCGACTGCCCTCGTGGGAGCTGTCATGGCCTTTGCGCAGCGTCACCTCAAGCGGTTGCTCGCATTTTCCACGGTTAGCCACTCGGGGATGTTCGTAGCGGTTTTCGGTTTATTCGATGCTTCCGGAATGGCGGCTGCCGCGCTTTTTGTACTGGCGCACGGTTTGGTCAAAGGTGCGCTTTTTACGTGCGCGGGCAACTACTTGAACCGTTTTCGCTCGCTCGACGAAGAGGTGCTCGGCGGAAAAGGGCGTCAGGTGTTGTTCAACAGCCTGCTGTTTTTGATTGGCGGCTTGGCGCTGGCCGGGATGCCGCCATTTGCCATTTCTGCCGCGAAAGTACTCTACGAGGCAGCCCTGAAGGATCATGGATTGTTTTCGATCGCTTTGTGCATGGGAGCGGCTTCGGCGCTTGATGCGGGCGCCGTGCTGCGGGCTGGTCTGCATATTACGTTCGATATAGGCAAAGCGCAGCGTACGGGTATCTCGCCGCGCGAAGAAGAGTCTGAATGCGAAGGGGATCACCTCGAGCGCACGCCGTGGACAATGCTGGCCGTTCCGGCGATGCTGGTTCTTATCGCGCTCGTACTTGGAATGAGCGGCGCCTTTCGGCACGGCGTTGAACAAGCGGCGCGCGCGTTTTGCGACCGCAACGCGTATGTGGCGGCGGTCCTGCATAACGCCCCTGTGGGCGTTCCGCCGGCACCATGGCAGCCCCGAACGACCGAAGATATCGTTTTCAACGTCTGCGTCTCGTTCGCGGCGATCGTTGCAGCTTTTATGGGACTGTATCGCGACCACATTCCGCAGTATCTCTCCCCCGTATTCGGGCCGCCGCTCCGCGCCTTGCGCGATCTGCACAGCGGCATCTTCACCGATTACGTTGCCTACATGGTTTTTGGGATCGCGGCGTATTCACTTTGGCTCGCCATGGCCGTGCGTTGAAAGCGCTGGTGCATCTGGCCGGGGAACGCGGCGGCTTGCGCGTGGAAGACCTCGAAGCGCCGGCACCGGGTTCCCCGCGCCGACACCCGGCATTCCTCGCGGGCCTCGTTCGCTACGGCATCCGGTCCAAAAGCACCACGTTTTCCCCTGGAGGACGGCGCGGCGGCCGTCATCATTCCTTGAAAAAAGGGTATATCTTATTGAACCGTGAGTCGCGCTTTTGTAAAGGATACCGACGGCGAAACTGAAGCCGTCGCTCCGCGGCCGCAGCGTCAGCACCCGTATTATGTGACGCCGGCTGGTTATGAACAGCTTCAGGAACGGCTGGCGCAAGCGCAAGCCGCCGGCAATGCACGCGCCGTTGAGGATCTGTCCGAACGCGTCGAGGAAGCCGTAGTTCTGGACCCGCGGGATCAAGCGGCCGAAGTCGTGCACTTCGGTGCTGCCGTTACGGTTGAACAGCCGGATAAACAACGCCAGACGTACCGGATCGTTGGTGAAGACGAAGCCGATCCGCTCCATGGAACGATTAGTTGGCTCTCGCCGCTGGCACAAGCGCTTCTGGAACATCGCGAAGGCGACCGGGTCGTGTGGGTGCGCCCGGCGGGTAACGTACCGCTGCGAATTACACGCATCAGTTACGCATAAAACTGCGGCCAGGTGCCGCGCGGCGAGCGGCCGTACCAAAGGCGCATGAGCGAATTCGATGCGGGCACGACGCTGCGCGAGGTGAACGAACGGCACGCGCAGCTCACCATGGGACAAAAAATCGTTCCCGTCGTGACTGCAATTATCGCGGTCATGGGAGCGCTGGCAACCTTGAGCGCGCACCATCGCTCCACCGCCGCACTGGCGCAAAAAAACGAAGGCGTGCTGTTGCAAACAAAGGCGTCCGATCAATACAACTATTACGACTCTACGCGAATGCGGGTGCAACTGAGTCAAACGCTCATTGCCGCTGACCTGGTCAAACCGGGCTCACAGGGCTACAAAATCCTGGAAGAGGAGATCCGGCGCGATACCGCTCAGTCGCGAGCAATTTTTGACAAGGCCGAAAGTTTGGAGACGGCATCCGGCGCGGCCATGGAGCGCGCGGACCACGCAATGCACTCCTACGAGAACGCCGAGGTCGCCGCCGCGCTCTTCCAAGTCTCGATCGTTCTGGCCTCGATTACAGCGCTTACGCGGACCCGTGCGTTCCTGATCGGAGCGGCTGGCCTGTCGCTGCTTGGGCTAGCATTTTTTATAGTAGGCTACCTGGCCTGACCTCGTAGGGCTTCCTTCCCAACTCCTTCTTCGATCAGGTCCAAAGCTTCTCAGCAAAGCCTCGGCCGCTTGTTACCCTACGAGCGCAGGGGGATATCTGTGGCAGTTCTTTTAGAGACTGTGCGGGAGCGTCTTGTTCGGCGCATCCGTACCAAAGAGGCAAGGGTCGCCATCCTGGGGATGGGCTACGTCGGCTTACCGCTGGCGATTGCGTTCGCGCACAACGGTTTCGTGACCACCGGCGTGGACATCGATGAAAGCAAAGCACAATCGCTCAACCAGGGACGTTCGTACCTGGGCGACATCTCCGACGGCGAGATCGTGCAGCAGGTTGTTTCAAAGCGGTTCTCCGCGACGACCGACACCGCGGTTTTGGCCGAATGCGACTGCATCATCATCTGCGTTCCGACGCCGCTGGGGCGAAGCGACGATCCGGACCTTTCGTGTATCATTGACGCCGCGCAAGCCGTCAAGGCGCACCTGCGCCCCGGACAACTCATCGTTTTGGAATCGACCACGTATCCCGGATGCACGGACGAACTGCTCCGTCCGGCGCTGGAAGAGACGGGACTGGTCCTCGATCGCGATTTTCTGCTCGCGTTTTCACCCGAACGTATCGATCCCGGGAACGCGCGCTTTAAAACGATCAACGTGCCGCGGATTGTCGGCGGCTGCAGCGCGGATTCCACGGCGGCTGCCGCTGAACTCTACGAACAAGCGGTGCCGAGCGTACATTTAGTGAGCTCGGCGCGCGTCGCCGAGATCACCAAACTGCTCGAAAACACGTTCCGCGCCGTAAACATCGGCCTAATCAACGAGATGGCGCTGATGTGCCACCGTATGAACATCGATATTTGGGAAGTCATCGACGCCGCCAAGACCAAGCCCTATGGCTATATGCCGTTCTACCCGGGACCGGGAATCGGAGGCCATTGCATCCCGCTGGATCCGGCATATCTTTCGTGGCGAGGCCGCCAGTTCGGTTTTGTCTCGGACTTCATCGAGGTCGCGGAACGCGTCAACGCCTCAATGCCCGCACATGTCGTTCAACTGATCGCCGATGGCCTCAACGCCGCCGGAAAGTCGCTCCGAGACGCTCGCGTCTTAGTCTTGGGCGTTACGTACAAACGCGATGTTCCCGACGCACGGGAAAGCCCTGCGATCGAAGTGATTCAAGGATTGCGCGCGAAAAAAGCCGATGTCGCCTATCACGATCCGTTCGTCCCCAAACTCGCATTTTCGCCCGAGCATACCAAGCTGCGGCGCGAGATGATGTACAGCGGCAAAGAACGCCGCAACGGTGCAATGCGACAGGAAGCCAAGCAGGGCAGGCGCACCGTCGATCCGCTCTACTCTCTGCCCCTGAGCGACGCGGTTCTGCAGCAGGCCGACTGCGTCGTCATCGTCACGGATCACTCATGCTTTGACTACGAGCGCATCGCCCGGCTGGCAAGCATCGTCGTCGATACACGCAACGCCATCACGGAGGATCTGCGCCGCAGCAGCAGCGCGCAGTTTATACGCCTATGAATATTCTCATTACCGGAGGAGCGGGCTTCATCGGCTCGCATGTCGCAGATGCGTGCATCGCCGGAGGCGACAGCGTTACGGTGCTCGACGATTTTTCAACGGGACGGTTGGAGAATATCGCGCACCTGCTTGGCCACGAACGTTTTCGGTTCGTGGAAGGCAGCATCCTCAACGCGGATCTCGTTGACCAGCTGGTCGAAAAATCCGACGAGATCTATCATATCGCCGCCGCCATCGGCATGCGCCGCGTTGTGGGGATCCCGCTGGATACATATCGTATCAACGTGAACGGAACGGACACGGTGATGACCTCGGCGGCATTGCGCCGCAAGCGCGTGCTGTTCACATCGACTTCGGAAGTCTATGGCCTGAACGAGCACCGGCCGACATCGGAAGAAGACCTTACCGTGCTCGGCATGACGCATAAACCGCGTTGGACGTACGCGTACTCAAAGGCGTGCGCCGAGGTGCTGGCTTTCGCGTACCACCATGAGATGGATCTTCCCGTAACGGTGGTTCGGCTCTTCAATACGGTAGGACCGCGCCAAACCGGACGCTACGGCATGGTCATCCCGACCTTCGTGCGTCAGGCCTTGAGCGGCGAACCGCTGACCGTTCACGGCGACGGATTGCAAACCCGCTGCTTCGGCGACGTTGCCGAGATTGCCGGAGCGCTCACCGATCTGATGCATTCACCGCGCGCAATCGGTGAGGTGTACAACGTCGGCAATTACCGCGAGCTTTCGATACTTTCGCTTGCGCAGCGAGTCGTTGAATTGACCGGCTCATCTTCGACCATCATTCACGTGCCGCACGATCAGGTGTACGGTGCGGGCTTCGACGAGATTCAGCGGCGTGTTCCGGACATCAGCAAACTGCAGGCGCTGACGCGGTTCAATCCGCAAAGCGCCATCGACGACATCTTGCACAAGGTCATCGCCGAGCAAACGCAGCGAAAGGCCGTTGCCGTATGATGCTGCTGGCAGCGGGTGCGCTGATTACGGTCCTCGCCTCGCCCTCGCCCTCCCCGGCGCCCGTTGTGGACGTCGAGACCGGCGTATCGCACGAGAGCCTGTCCAACGGGCGCCCGCCGTGGAATTCGCAATACATCTTGCTTACGGCTAAGAATGCCGAGCACCAGGTGATGTATATGCAACTTTCTTCGAATCAGCGGTTCAACCAAAACGACGATCAAATTCTACTGGGTGCCTATATTCCGGTCGGCGAGCGCTGGACGGCGACTGCCGAAGCCAAC
>DASRSF010000007.1:0-3925 GCA_035656615.1 Vulcanimicrobiaceae bacterium
AAACGGCAAGGGGGTAACAGCGTCCTAGCGCATTTCTGGTGCGTTGCTGTCAGCGCACTGCGGCTTGCTCACTCCGCCGCGTGTAAGGTCCACCAAAAGGAAGGGGATCGCGTAATCCAAGCCGGCACGTGTCCGGCTCGAATCGCTAAGCGCTCCACTTGCCGGCGTCCCATTAGCCCCGCGCCGGCTCGTGTCACGAGGCTGGTCGCCTTAGCGTTATCGATGCCTTGGGCGACGCGATACCCGGCGTACGCAGTCACGCCCAGGTAGGCCGCCAGTAAGCAAATAACGCAAGCCGTTATCGTCCGCATGTCGATTTCCGCCTACGCCGTTCGGCGTCCAGGTAGAATGCCGCCTTCACAAAGGAGAACCTTCATGCGATATATGGTCCTGGTCAAAGCGAATGCGCAATCCGAGGCGGGCGAGATGCCCTCGCCCGAGATCCTCGAGGAAATGGGCAAGTTCAATGAAGAGATGGTCAAAGCCGGCGTCATGTTGGCAGGCGAGGGTCTTGCCGCCAGCTCCCAGGGCGCACGCATTCGCTTCGAGGCAAGTAAACGTACCGTCATCGACGGGCCTTTCACCGAGGCAAAGGAACTGGTCGCCGGTTTTTGGATCATCCAAGTCCAGTCTAAGGAAGAGGCAATAGAGTGGATGAAACGCTCGCCGTTTCAGGAGGGCGAAATCGAAATTCGCCGCGTCTTTGAGCTTAGCGACTTCGGTGAGGATATTGCTCCGCAGACGCTGGAGCGCGAACAGCGCCTTCGCTCGCAGATCGGATCGACGACGTAGTCCCGGATGTCCGCCGATGTGCATCGCACGATCGAGGCGATTTGGCGCATGGAATCCGCAAAACTTATCGCCGGCATTGCGCGCATGGTGCGCGATGTCGGCGTAGCGGAGGAAGTGGCGCAGGACGCGCTTGTGACGGCACTTGAGAAGTGGCCGCATACGGGCATACCCGATAATCCCGCCGCATGGCTAACGCGCGTTGCGCGCATGCGGGCAATCGACCGCATACGCCGCAACGACCGCCTGCAGCGCTTGCATCCGCAGATTCTGCGCGACCTGGACGCCGTGCAACATGATTGGATAGATGCACCGCAAGAGGAGGTGCAGGACGATCTGCTGCGCCTGATGTTCATTGCATGTCATCCGGTGCTCTCACCCGATGCACGCGTCGCTCTGACCCTGCGTCTGCTCGGCGGCCTTTCGACGGAAGAAATTGCGCGTGCGTTTCTGGTGCCGGTGAAAACCGTTGCGCAGCGGATCGTTCGCGCAAAGCGCACCTTGTACGAGGCACGAGTCCCGTTTGAGTTGCCGCCGGCAGCACAGCGCGCGGCGCGTCTTTCTTCCGTACTGGAAGCCGTCTACCTTATTTTTAACGAGGGCTATTCCCCGACCGCGGGACAAACGTGGATCAGGCCGCAGCTCTGCGAAGACGCGTTGCGACTGGGGCGCATTCTGGCGGAACTCACGCCGCAAGAGCCCGAGGTCCACGGTCTGGTAGCATTGATGGAATTGCAGGCCTCGCGGCTTCGTGCTCGCACCGGGCCATCGGGCGAGCCGGTGCTTCTACTCGAGCAGGATCGCGGCCGCTGGGATCATTTGCTCATCCGGCGCGGTCTTACAGCGTTGAGGAAAGCCGAACGGCTTGGAGAGCCCCTGGGGCCATACACGATCCAAGCGGCAATCGCATCGGTTCATGCGCAGGCGCACACACCGCAAGAAACGGACTGGCAGCGCATTCTTGCACTGTACGACGCACTCGTTGCGCTGATGCCCTCGCCAATCGTGGAGCTCAATCGCGCGATTGCTGTCTCCATGGCGTTTGGGCCACAGGCCGGACTCGATCTCATTGACGCGATCGCCGCCGATCCCGCATTGCGGCTCTACCACCTGCTGCCAAGCGTCCGTGGCGATCTGCTCGTAAAACTCGGCCGCTACGACGCCGCGCTGACCGAACTGGAACGCGCGCTTTCCATGACACAAAACGAAGGCGAACGCCTTCTGCTCAGCCGGCGAATTAGCGCACTGAAAGGAAATCACACATGGAACTAGTTCCGTATATCTTTTTCTACGGCCGTTGCGAGGAGGCACTTGAGTTTTATAAGCGTGTGCTTGGCGGCAGATATGAGCTGCAACGCAACTCCGATACCGAAATGCCGATGCCTGAAAACACGGATCCGAGCTTTCGCGATAAAGTCATGCACGCGCGCTTCGAAGCAGACGGTCTGAAGTTCTTCGCCTCCGACGGAGCCGGCGGCAAAACGATCGATCCCGATGCCGGCAACATCTCGCTCGCGATCGAATTCGACGAGGCCGCACAAGGCGAGCGCATCTTCAATGCCCTCTCGGAAGGCGGCACGATCAAAGCGCCGTTGGAAGCTGCGTTCTGGGGCGGTAAATTCGGAATGTTCGTGGACCGCTTCGGAATCGAATGGATGATCACCACCCCGTAGGCGATAATCGGCGATTACACGGCAACCGCATTTGTTTGCGGACATGCTACAGCATTCGTGCCGCTTGCGGATCCTTCGCGCTCCGCTGTCTTTGAGGAAGCGATAACGGCGTTTATCCGGGCGTTAGACGGTTGCGAGCAAACCTTTAGCGAGCAGTAAGAGCCAGCGCGCTTTGCGTCAGTCGCGTTTCAGTTGGCGTCCCTATCGTGTGACCATGATGCGTGAAGATTCCCCCAAAGCATTGCAAGCGCTGGCCCGAATAGTATCCCAGGGACGCGACCTAAGCGACGTGCATCCGGTGTTGGCCAAGCGTGCGCTGCAAGAACTGTACGATAAAGCGGACGAGCGTGCAGCCGACGAGGCTGCGAACGCGCTGTGGGACCTCGACTTTGTTTGGACGATGCCGCCGGGCGAATCGCCCGAGCAGCAGTATATCGGCGAGCTGGCGGCTGCACTGCGCTGCACTCCCGCGCAAGCGGAGCAGCATCTCCATCATTTGTGGGACCGCCAAAATGCCCCCAGCGCGCTTAAGGCGTTGCAGAACAGCGCAGCAACAAAGTCGACTTCGCGGGGCCGTCCACAATATTCTGACACTTTTCTGCACGAAACTGCGCTGCGCGACCTCTCCCGAGCGCAAAGCAGAGCGTTGTTGCAAGACCTGAACATGCTTTGCCGGCAGCTGGATTGCGAACCGTGGCAAATATTCGCATCTGATGATGCTTACCACGGACTGCTTTGGCGGCCGTTTCTGGGGCGCCTGGCAATGCAAGCCGGCCAATATGATGAATATCCCACACAAGAGCTGCGTCGGGTCCACGGCGAGTATCTGAACAGCCTGGCTCAGGACCAGGCGCAGCGGCTTCTCGGCGATGGACGTAGAGACGGCACGCCGTGGACGGCCGGCGAGCGCGCAGCTCTACAGCGGGTCATAGCTCGCGACCCCAACAGGGAGGCCCATTATGATGCGATGCGGCCACGGGATGCCTGGAACGAGCTGTGTGCTTTAACCGGAAGGGACGAGCCATACGAACTTGATCTTGGACACCTCGCCGCGGAGGTTACGCTCTCGAACATACGTTACGAGATCAGTAAGCTGCCGCAAAGCGAGCACATTCAAGGACTGCAGCGCGCAGCTCACTTAGTTGTTGACGCACCCCCGACGAAGGGACTCGCGCAACGGTTAGGACTAGGCGCAAAAACAACGATAAACCAAATCAGACAAAAACTTGAAGAACTGACCGTGGCCGAGCGACGCGAGCTTAGTAACGACATCACCCCGCTTGGAGTAGATGTCGAATTTGCGCTTCATATAGAGGGTGTTGACATATTGGACCTCGAGCGCCGTGACAGAGATTGGGCGGCGCCCGTGGAGCCGTCCGAACGTATTGCGCCACTGCGCGAGATGAGCGTACGGGCAGCGGGATATGCCGGTGCGTGGCGGTATCTGACGAACCTTTGCGAGC
>DASRSF010000008.1:0-5885 GCA_035656615.1 Vulcanimicrobiaceae bacterium
CCCGGTCGATTGCCGCATTCTGCGAGGTCAGAATGTTGACCGTAAACGAGCGATGCAAATCGCGGCGCAGATCGGCCGATAGCGGAAAGAATAACGCAACGTAAAGCACGACCCATAGGAAAACCACCGCTTTCGCTCCTGAAACCAGCGCGCCCGCAACGGCATTGCCGGTTCCCAGCACCGGCAACTTTGCAAAGGCGTTCAAAATGCGCGCAAAAAGAAATACGGCCAGGTACGCGGCGACGGCGAGGCAGCCCATCGCAATAACATGCGCGGCGCCCGCTCCCACATGCAACGCGTTCTCAACCGGTGCGTCGAACGAGCCGTTGTAAAACCATGGGACGGCAAGCGAAACGGCCAGCGCCGCGGCGCCCGAGAGCTCTAAAATGAACCCGCGTTTAAAGCCTTTGAGCAGCGCAAAAGCCAAGATTGCAAGGATAACGATGTCGGGCCAAACCATAGCGGCTTTTACTTTAGGTACGCAGCGTCGCGCCGAGCTCGCGCAGCTCCGCAAGTGCGTGTTGAACGGCGGCGTCCGCCTCCTGGTCGGTAATCGTTGCGTCGGGGCGTTGCAACGTTACGCGAACCGCTACGCTTTTTTTCCCTTCGGGTACTTGGGGGCCGCGGTACTCGTCGAAGGTGTGAACGCCGGTGCACAGCGCGGGTAGGCTTGCCGCGATTGCGCGTTCAATCCTCGCAGCGGGAAGCTGGATGTCGCACACTAGCGCGAGATCGCGGTACGTCGAGGGGTACTTCGGGCGCGCCTGATATGAAGGCCACGCATACGGCGGAATCGCTTGCAAATCCGCGCTGCACGCGTACATAGGCAACGCCGCGTCAAACGCCGCCTGCAGCCGCGGATCGATCTGAAAAAGCCGCGCTATTTCACGACCGTCGAGCAGCATGATCGCCGTCTTACCCGGGTGCGCGCCGCTCAGCTCCGCGGGCGCATAGCTGAAATCGCGCCGGCCCGTCAACCGGTGCATGAGAATCTCCGCATCGCCTTTGAGCCGGAGGAAATGCGAATCTCGCCACGCCGGATCAGCGCCGCGTTGCGCGGAGAACGCGAAGGTCATCATGCTGCGCTCTCGCGGCTCCCGGCCATCGTGATAAAACGTGTGGCCGATTTCGAAAACGCGTGCGGGCGAATGCCGGCGCGAAAAATATTCGATGCAGGCCGGCTCAAGCGCGAATCGCAAATAGCGCTGCTCTTCCGAGAGCGGGTTCATCACTTCCACGGGCGTGTGCGGCAGCGGAAGCCCCGCTCGCGCAAAACGTTCGCCGATCTGCGCGCCGGTGAGCGCAACGGTGGTGATCTCGTGATATCCCAAACCGCACAGCGTATGCGCAACGTCCGTTTCGCGCTCGTAGGCCATGCTTTCAATCACGTTCGGCTCGACCGCGGGAAGCACGGCTTCGATGCGGTCGTATCCGGCCATACGCGCGATTTCTTCGATAACGTCCGCTGCGGCGCCGACGTCGCGACGCCAAAGCGGCGGCGTTACCAGAAGCTCGCGCTCGCCGTGCGGCGTAACGGCGAAACCCAAACGGTCGAGCAATTCAATGGTCTCGGTGTTCGAGGGCGCATACCCGAGCAGCCGGCGGATGTCGTCAATGCGCAGCGGTATCGGATCCATCGGTTGGGGCGATTCTCCGAACGCGTGCACCGGATGTGCGATCGCGCCGCCGGCGCTCAGAAGATGCGCAGCACGTTGCTGTCCCAGGCCGGTCAGGAAGAGCGGCAATCCTTTTTCGTGACGTGTGCTCGCTTCGGTGCGCAGTCCCGCACGCGCACTCATCCGGCGAACGCGCGGTCCGCTAAAGTTCGCGCTTTCGAGCAAAATCGCACGCGTGGCGTCCGTGACTTCGGAGTTGCGGCCGCCTTTCAATCCGGCCAGCCCTTCGACTTCGCGCTCGCCCGCAATCACCAAGTCGTCGGGATCGAGCTCGTGTTCTTCGCCGTCGAGCGTGGTCAAACGTTCGCCCGGGCGCGCGTCGCGCACGATGAGGTGATGATTAACAATGCGGTCGTCGTCGTAAAAATGCAGCGGCTGACCGGTTTCGAGCATGACGTAATTCGAAATGTCGACAAGGTTGTTAATGGGCCGCTGCCCTGCAAGCGCCAAACGAATGCGCATCCACGCAGGCGAGCCTCGCACCGTCAATTCACTGAAGCGCTGAGCGGCGAAACGCCGGCAATCGGCTGTTTCGATGCTCACAATGGGTTGCGGGCCATCGCCGGTAACGGCGTAGTCGAGCGGCGGCATTCGCAGTATCGCGCCCTGATACGCGGCAAGTTCTCGGGCCAGACCGATCATGGACATTGCGTCGACGCGATTGGTCGTTATATCGACGTCCAAGACGGCATCGCCCAGGCGGAAGTACTCGATGAGATCGCTGCCGGGTGCCAGGTCCCCGTCGAACTGCATGATGCCGTTTTCAAACCAGTCGCCCGGCAACGCCAGCTCATCCGCGGAGATCATCATGCCTTGCGACTCGATTCCGCGCATCTTGCGGGGCTCGATGGTCATTTGCGGCAACCGCGCGCCGATGGTCGCAACGCCGATCGTTTGTCCTTGCGCGACGTTCGTAGCCGCGGTGGCGATGGTGAGCGGCGCGCCGTTGCCCACGTTAATCCGCCCGACTTGAAGCTTGTCGGCATTCGGATGTTTTTCCAATTCCTCGATGCGCCCGGCGAGCACGCCGGTGATTACCGGACGCTCTTCGATAGCGTCTACGGGAAAACCGATCGCGGCCAGCATCTCGGCTACCCGGTGTGGCTCCGCGGGCAGCTCGACGTATTCTCGCAGCCACGCTAGTGGGACGCGCATGGAACGTTATTGGTCCTTTTAAGCGAGTTGTTGAAGAAAGTCGGGATCGTTTTCATACAGCCGGCGAATATCGTCGATGTCATAGCGCACGATCGCCAATCGCTCGGCGCCCAGGCCGAAGGCCCACCCGGAGTAGACCTGCGGGTCGTATTCCATCTTGGCAAGCACGTTCGGATGCACCATGCCGGATCCGCCCAATTCGATCCATCCGGATCCGCCGCACATGCGGCACGTCCCGCCGGCTCCCGAGCAAAGCGGACAGGTCGTGTCGACTTCAGCGCTCGGCTCGGTGAAAGGAAAGAACGAAGGCCGGAAACGGACCTGCTGCTGGGCTCCGAAAAGTTCCCGGCACATGCCCGTCAGCAGACCTTTGAGATGGCCCATGTGCGCGTCGCGCGCGACGTACAATCCCTCGATCTGCGTGAATTGAAAGTGATGCCGCGCATCGACGGCATCGCGGCGATAACAGCGCCCGGGGACGACGACGGCAATCGGCGGGCGGTGCTGCTCCATCGTGCGTATCTGCATGGGCGAGGTATGCGGGCGAAGCAAGAGCTGCGGCGTAATCCAAAACGAATCGAATCCCTCACGCGCAGGATGGTCGGCCGGGATATTGAGCGCGTCGAAATTATAGTATTCCGGCTCGATTTCGGGACCCAGCACCACCGCGAATCCGTGGCTCGAGAAATACCGGCAAACCGTTTCGATAATGCGGCGGGTGGGATGAATCGAGCCTTCCCCGGGATCCGGCGCGGGCATCGTCACGTCGATGCGATGATTGAGTTCCTCCTGGAATGCGCGTGCACTGAGCGTGCGTTCGCGTTGGAGGAGCTGCGCTTGCATCGCTTCCACGGCCTGGTTGATGACGCGTCCGGCCGCCGGGCGCTCCTGCGCGGGCAATTGGCCGATGCTCCGGCGCAGTGCCGTGATGTATCCGCTGCGGCCAAGAAACAAGACGCGTACGGCTTCAAGGGCTTGCTCATCGCCGGCTTCTTCGATCTCGTAGGAAAAGCGCGCACGCAGCTCGGTCAGTTGATTATCTAATTCCGTCATAACAAAAGCGCCCGGCAACATTCCGGGCGCTCATACGATTTACTTTTTCGCCGGCCGCTTCACGTTCCGGAAGCCGGTGTCGGGTGGAGGGTCCTGTATATCAGGTAGGCGTTGATCGATCCCGTGTCCTTGAAGAGTTTCCAAAAGAATTCGGAAGTCGCCATCGGCTATTTAGGTCTCCTTCTCTACGACGTTTGGCTCCGCACGCCCGTGCGAATGGCAGCAGTATAACATGTGAGTTTTCCACAGACCAGTCTTGACTTTTTACGGTGCTTCCGCTGCCTTGACAACCCCGGCGAAGAGGGTTTTCCGGTGAGGTTTACGCCCGCCTGGCCGCTTCGTAGAGCGCGATAGAGCCGGCCACTGCCGCATTCAGGCTTTCCGCGCGCCCGGACATCGGGATCGAGGCAAGGCGGGTACACAGGGGCTCCCACTCGGCTAGCCCGTCCCGCTCGCTCCCAACGGCGATAAGGTTTGAGGAGGGCCAAGCAAGGCCGGCGAGCGGCCTCCCGCTTGCCGACAGGCCCGTTACCTCCCAGCCCTGCAGCGCCGTCCGAATCGATTGCGGGCTCGCGACGGCTACGCTTAGGCGAAGCAATGAACCCATAGCGGCGCGCACGACTTTGGGATGGTGCGGGTCGACGCCGGCCGCGCCGAAAATGACGCGATCCAGTCCGAAGGCCTCGGCCGAACGCAGCAGCGTCCCCGCGTTGCCGGGATCGTTGAGGTCGGCCAAAAGCAGCACGGTGCCCGGTCGCGCTAACAGTGCGGCCGCATCGGCGAGCTGCAGCGGCGTAACGGCGATCACGCCGGTCGGCGTTTCAACATCGGACATTTTGCGCATGCTGCGCTCGTCCACCAAAAACACCGGTACTCCGCGCGCTTCCGCTTCTCGTGCCTGGCCGAATGCTTCGTACGCCACGGGCGTTACATACAGAGCTTCCAGTTGCAACTGCGCATCAAGCGCTTGCGCAAGCAGCGTAGGGCCTTCGAATGCAAACAAACCATTGCTGTGACGGCCTTTGGGCGAGCGCAGTGTGTGGACGAGCGCGACGCGTTGATTATGCGCGCCGAGCGGCGTAGCCACGCAAGCCGATCCAAACCAGGCTTGTCGCAATTGCAGCCAGCAAGACCGCAATGCGATCGTTGAAATGGTGCGGTACCAGAAAGCGCAGCAGCGCCCAGGTGATGACGACGAAGATCGCCAGCCAAGCAAGAAACCATAACAGCTCGCGACCGATCGACGAGTTTGCAGACCGCACGCTGGGTTGTACGAGGCGCGCGCAGCCTATTCCGTTAATATGCTTCCATGCCCAACGCAGCGCAGATCCTCAGTTCAACTCCACGGTACACGGGACGCGTGTTCTCGGTGCGCACCGACACGATTCGTCTGGATGGCCGCGAACAGTCGCTCGACATCGTCGAGCATCCGGGATCGTTTGCAATCGCCGCGGTCACCGGCGAGGGCGAGCTGGTGCTGGTGCGGCAGTATCGTCACGCCGCAGGAGAACCGCTGTGGGAAATTCCGGCGGGCACGGCGGAGCCGGACGAGGAGTGCGAAGCCGGCGCGCGCCGGGAATTGCGTGAGGAAACCGGTTACAGCGCAGGCTCGTGGGAGCAGCTCTGCATCGCCTATCCGACGCCCGGTTACTGCACCGAAGTCGTGCATCTCTACCTGGCGCGCAATTTACAAGCCGGGATACAGGAGCTCGATGACGACGAAGCCATCGAGGTGCGGACCGTCTCCCTGGAAGAGGCGTGGAAGATGCAGGCAAGCGGGCTGATCGTCGATATGAAGACACTGCTCGCCATGCTTTGGTTAAGGATTAAGGACGCCGGGCCGGTAAATTAGTTTGTTAAAGAGTCGATAATGCGTATACGAAGCCGACACGGAATGTGCTACTGTTTCGTTTAGTAACTGTAGCGTTTTGCTACGGGAGGGATTGGGCGCGTGGAGACTCCGCGGGACATTAATGACGTTCTAAAATTCTTGCTGGCCGA
>DASRSF010000009.1:0-1960 GCA_035656615.1 Vulcanimicrobiaceae bacterium
CGACCAGAATGGTGCCTTCGCTTCCGTAAATCCGTAAATACGCATCGAGTTCTTTGTCGATGCTCCACGACAGATCGGACGTTCCCATGACGCCGTCGTCGTTGCGCACGAAAACACGCACCGTGTCTTCGACCGGCAGGCCTTGAATTCGCCGGCCCTCGATGACTTGAATGTCGCGAAGTTTTCCCAAAAAGAACCGCAGGAGATCCACGCCATGCGTACCGTTGTCAATAAGTACGCCTCCGCCGCTGACCGCGGCGTTCGCATTCCAGCGGCGCATCATGTTTACGCGTGAGGTGAACGCATTTTCTACGAATACTAACTGCCCTACTGCGCCGGCACTCACCAAAAAACGCGCCTTGCGCACGTCTTCGGCATAGCGGAATTTTGAGGCCATGGTGAGCAGCGCTCCGCTTGTTTTTGCGGCTTCCAGCATCCGGTACGCGCCCGCAACGCTCGTACACAAGGGCTTTTCACAGAGCACATGGATGCCATGGCTGAGCAGTGCTTTGGCCAACCCCTCATGCGTTGAGGGCGGCGTGCAAATGATCGCGGCGTCAATGGCGTTGTGACGCGGCAAAGAAGCGACCGATGTATACGCATGGCAATTCAAGCGTTTGGCGAACGGCAATGCAGCTTCGCGCCGAACATCGCATACCGCGGTGATTTTCGCTTGGGTCGAACCTTCAAACGCGGCTTCGTATGCCGATGCGATGGAACCGGTGCCGATCAGCGCGAAGCGCAGTGGGGCCTTCATGCCGTTACCGATTCTCCGGTAAGTGTTGAAGCTGCAGATCGCAGTTCCTGGGCAATAAAGGTGACATCGTCGGTCGTATACCGGTCGTTCCAGGGGATGACGAGCACACGTTCAAGAGCTTCAAAGGTTCCCGGAAATCGATCCGCGCTGTAATCGACCGCTTCCGGGCGCGCCAGCGTAAACGGGTAACCGCTCTGGCCGAACGTCCGCCGGTCCGCAAAAACGGCGCACCGGAATGCCGGCTTTTGTATGTATCGCGGCGAGGCCAGAATTCCACGTTCTTTCAGTACGCGGGCCACGTCGAAAACAGCCGCCGAGTCGAGCGCATCCGCAATGCGAACCGGGTACTTCCAATAGGAATGTCCGGCGGCCGCAGCGACGTACGGCGGCGTTATTGCATCGACACCCCGCAATAAGTCCGTTAGACGCCCGGCGAGCTCGCGCCGCCGATCAACTGCTCCACGAAGCTTTGAGAGCTGCGCCAGCGCTACGCTTCCACAAAGTTCCGACATGCGGTAGTTCAGCGCGAGAAAGTAGTGGTCGGGAGCCGGATCACCATAACCCCACGCCTTATTAATGAACAGATAAATGCGGCGGGCGATCGCGTCATCGTTCGTTACGACCAGGCCGCCCTCTCCGGTAGTGATGTGTTTGCCTTGTTGCAAACTGAAGCAGCCGATGCTGCCGAATGTCCCAACGGCGCGTTCCCGGTATGTTGCCAGAAAGGCTTGCGCGCAATCCTCAATGACGGGAATTCCTCGCGACTGAGCCAGCTCCATGATGGCGTCCATCGTGCAGGGGTTGCCGAACAAGTGGGTCACGATGATGGCTCTTGTGCGATCGCTGATGCAGGCCGCGATACTTTCTGCGGTAACGTTGTATGTACGCGGGTCCACGTCAGCGAATACCGGGATCGCGCCCTGGTAGAGAATTGGAGCGAGCGCACCCATGTCCGTAATTGGCGTCGTTATGATCTCGTCGCCGGGATCCGGGTCGATGGCGGCGATAGCGCAGTGAATCGCCGCAGAACCCGATGCACACGCAAATGCATGTCTTACGCCAATCATTTCGGCAAAGCGCTTTTCTAAAGAAGGGACGAAGGCGCCCTTGGTACTGGTGAGCGTCCCGCTGCGAATTGCGGCTGATACGGCGGCGATTTCTTCCTCGCCGAGGTCTCGCCCGGTGAAATCTTGATCTGAAGGA
>DASRSF010000010.1:0-10264 GCA_035656615.1 Vulcanimicrobiaceae bacterium
TTCATTGACATCGAAATACGGCATTACGGTAGCCGCATCACGCGATATGGCTACCGTAATTGCCTCCAGGGTGAGCCACCGTGGCTCACATCATGCTAAGTACCCGAGGCCCCATGTCGTAGGACATGCGATGCGGCAGAATTTTTATAAGTTGAAGGCGTACGAGCCGTCAGGCATCGGCGTGCCGCTGGCAAGTGCGAGCGGCCGGCGCACACCGGCCGGATCCACCGCCTTCACCGAAAGCCACACCGGCTGCCCCATCGTCGATTTTGGAATTGTCAGCGTGTCGGTGAGTTCGCCGGTGAACCACGTCTGCAGGTCGATCTGATGCGCAACAAACAAAAGCCGCGCGTTTTCATCGCGCGGCGTTAATGTTGCATGAAGGGCGATCGGTAAATTGTTAGGCGGCTATTCGTTGACAGGATACCATCGCAGATCCGGTTGCCGGGCAGCACGCGTTTCATCGAGCCGGCCAACGACTGTATGCTGTGGCGCAGACAGAATCGAATCCGGATCCGACTTAGCGGATTCAACAATCTCACGCAGCGCATCGATGAACGAGTCGAGCGTCTCTTTGGATTCCGTCTCCGTTGGTTCGATCATCAGGCATTCCGGAACGATAAGCGGAAAGTACATCGTCGGCGCCATGAAACCGCGGTCCAGCAGCGCTTTGGCGAGATCGAGCGCGCGCACACCGGTGTTTTTCTTGAGCTCTTGCGCGGATGCAACGAACTCGTGCCGGCATATTTCATCGTACGGCGTATCGAGAAACTCGCGGACCTTCACCCGAATGTAGTTTGCATTGAGCACCGCAAGCTGTGAGACCTTGGTCAGCCCTTCAGCGCCGTTGGCATAAATATAGGCCAGCGCGCGAACCGCATGCGCGAAATTCGACCAAAACAGACGCATCGGCCCGATAGACTTCGGGCGATTGAAGTCCAGGAAGAACTCCAGGCGATCGCTGGGCGAATGTGCCTGGTTGCTATTTGGTTTGGTTCGCGACGAAACGTACGGGGTGGGCAGAAAGTCGACCAAATGCGCCGCCACGCCCACCGGACCATGGCCCGCGCCGCCTCCGCCATGCGGAATCGTAAACGTTTTGTGCGTGTTCAGATGCATTAAATCGAAGCCCATGTCGCCGGGGCGCGCGTTGCCCATCAGCGCGTTGGCGTTGGCGCCGTCATAGTACATCAACCCGCCGACGTCATGGACCGCCTTGGTGATCTCGTGGATATGGTCCTCGAACAGGCCTAACGTGTTCGGGTTGGTCATCATGCAGACCGCGGTGTCACTCCCGAGGACCTTTTTGAGCTCGTCGACGCTAACGCGTCCGCGATCGTCGCTCTTGAGCGAGATGACTTTGAATCCGCACATCGCCGCCGACGCCGGATTGGTGCCGTGCGCAGTATCGGGAACGATGACCTTGTCGCGATGACCCTCGCCCCTATCGTTGAAGTATGCCTTCGCGATGAGCAGAGCGGCGAGTTCCGCGTGCGCGCCGGCCGAGGGATTAAGCGAAAATGCCGCCATCCCGAACAGATTGCAAAATGTTCGCTCCAACTCGTACATGATCTGCAGCGCGCCTTGCGATAATTCATCGGGCGTGTACGGATGGAGATCGCGCAGCCCGTGCAGGTTTGCCATGGCATCGTTGACGCGCGGATTGTACTTCATCGTGCACGATCCCAGCGGATAGAAACCTACGTCGATGCCGAAGGTGCGCTGGGAAAGCCGCGTAAAATGCCGCACCACGTCGAGCTCGCTATTGTCCGGAAGCGGCAGATCCTCGCGTAAGACCTCACGCGGCAAAAAATCCGTTAAGGGCGCGCCGGGATCGACGTAACGGTTCGCGCGGCCTTCTTGGCCCATCTCAAAAATGAGCGGCGACGCGGTGTGATCAGACGCTAACCGTGTCATTTTCCGCCTTTTCAACTGAGGTAACGCGTAGCGCATCTTCCAGCGCCGAACAAAGGACCTCGATATCCCGCGAGGTCGTCAGCTCCGTCGCCGCCATCAAAATGCAGTCCGAGTACTCGGGATAATAGCGGCCCAGATCCACGCCGCCCAGCACGCCGCGCTGTTGCAGCTGAGCGAGCACGGGAGAGGCGGGACGGTGCACGTTGACGACGATTTCGTTAAAGAACGGCGCCGCAAACTCGAGCGAACAGCCTTTCAGCGAACTTACGCGCGTAGCGAGTTGCCGCGAGCGCTCTAAATTCGCCGAAGCGACGTCGTGCAAACCGGTCTTGCCGAGCAGCTCGAGATACATCGTTGCAATAAGAGCGCAGTGGGCCTGGTTCGTGCAAATGTTCGAGGTGGCGCGTTCCCGGCGAATATGCTGCTCGCGCGCTTGAAGCGTCAGCACGAACGCTTCGTTACCGTGAACGTCTACCGTCTTTCCGACCAGACGGCCGGGAATACGGCGAAGATGATCCTTGTTTGCAGCGATGAATCCGACGTACGGTCCGCCGTACGCCACCGGTACGCCGAAGCTCTGCGCTTCACCGGCCACGATTTCGGCGCCCCACTGTGCGGGGGGCGTCAATGCGGCAAGCGATAGTGCTTCGGCAACTACGCCGATAAGCACGGTTCCGGTTTCGCGGCAAACGCGCGCTGCGGTGTCATCCGGCGTATCGATGTTGCCGAAGAAATTGGGTGACTGCACGGCAAGACATGCGTATTGTTTGCTCTGCAGGCGCTCGCGAAGTTCGTTGAAGTCCGTCACGCCTTCGTCGGTTATGGGCAGTTCCTCGATGCTGATGTCTAGGCCGTCGCAATACGTCTTCAATACCGAACGATACATCGGGTGAATTGCATGAGAGACCAGAACGCGCTTGCGCCCGTTTGCATTGAGCGCCATAATCGCCGCCTCGGCCAACGCCGTCGCTCCGTCGTAGACCGAAGCGTTCGCGATATCGAGTCCAGTAAGCAGACAAATGTACGTCTGCCACTCGTAGATCGCTTGAAGATAGCCTTGCGAAACTTCGGCTTGGTACGGCGTATACGCGGTTAGAAACTCACCGCGCATTGCGAGCGCACCGATAGCCGGCGGGACGTAATGGCGATAAGCGCCTGCGCCCAAAAACGATACGTACGAAGCGCCCGTATTCTTTTTCGCAAAGTGCTCGAACCGGCTGACGATTCCAGCTTCGGAAAGCGCGGGAACGATATCCAGACGTTCGCGCAGGCGTACGGGCTCGGGAACTTCAACCAGACGTTCGAGCGACGGCACGCCAATCGCGGCCAACATCTCTTTGACGTCCTTTTCAGTGTGCGGTGTGTACATGCGAGCGCTAGCGGCTACTCCTGCGTGAGTTCGGCGTATTCGTCGGCCGAGAGTAAGCCATCGGTCTGATCGGTGCCGTTCAGCTTGAGTTTGAACATCCACCCGCTGCCGAACGGCTCACGATTTACCAGCGCCGGATCGCCGTCCAATTCAGCGTTGACTTCAATGACTTGGCCGCCGACCGGTGTAAACAGGTCGGACACGGCCTTCACCGATTCAACCACTCCGACACTTGCCGATTTCTCGACCTGAGAACCGACCTTGGGTAATTCGACGTAGACGATATCGCCCAGCGAATTCTGCGCGTAATCCGTGATGCCGATGGTTGCGGTATCTCCGTCAACCTTTACCCACTCGTGTTCTTTGCTGTACCGCACGTCTGCCGGCTGCGCCACTATTGACTCCTCTTATAAAACGGTAATGGGACCACTTGTGCTCCGTACGCCGTACCGCGAATATGTACCACGACCGGCGTTCCCGGAGCGGCGGCTTCTTTTTCGACCAAAGCCGTTGCGATGTGCTTGTTTTGCAGCGAGGGAGCAATCGACCCGCTTCGTATTTCGCCGACGCGCCTATCGCCCAAAAACACGGAATACCCTTCCCGCGCCGGTGCGCGGCCGTCCATGACGATCCCCACGATGCGCGCATAGTCGTCGGCAGCCTTTTGTGCTTCCAGCGCCGGCTTGCCCACGAAGCTTGGTTTGCTGAGTTTCACCGCAAACATCAGCCCCGCCTGAACCGGAGTAATCTCTTCGGTAAGCTCGTGTCCGTACAGCGGCATCCCCGCTTCCAGCCGCAAGACGTCGCGTGCACCTAAGCCCGCGGGAATTAGCCCGCCGCCTTCGTTGTCGGCAAGAAGTTGATCCCACACGTGTGCCGCATCTGCGCCGTCCAGAAAAATCTCGAAACCGTCTTCGCCGGTATAACCGGTGCGAGCAATGACGGCGCGCTTGCCGTACACATGCCCTTCGGCGCAGAAGTAATATTTTAACGAATCAACGTCGACGCCGGTGTGGGGGCTCAACATCTGAACCGATTTGGGTCCTTGTATCGCAATGAGCGCATTGCGTCCGTGCAAGCTCGTAAGCGTTACGCCGGCATTTGCTGCATGCGCGTTCAGATGCGTCCACATTTTATCAGCGTTGGACGCGTTGACGACGAGCAGCCAGCGGTCGGCGGGGCGGTAAAAAATAACGTCGTCCAATGCCCCGCCGCGCTCGTTGGTGAAGATATTGTAGCGTGCCTGGCCCAGTTTCATGGTGCCAACCGCGTTGCTGGTCAATTCATCGGCCCACGCGGGCACGTTCTCGCCCGTGAGGATGAACTGGCCCATGTGCGAGAGATCGAACAATCCGGCGCGCCGGCGAACGGCCTCGTGCTCTTTGAGAATGCTGCTGTATTGCACCGGCATGTCGAACCCGCCGAACGGAATCATCCGCGCACCCAGGCGCACGTGCTGTTCGTGAAGCGGCGTTCGTTTGGCCATGCGTTCTTGCGTCGTCATTGTTGTTTCTTCGGTTTCTCTGCGGGATACGAGTTTAAAAAATTAAGCGTCGCGTGCGCCACCAGTTTGTCCCCACTGCGGACGTGCACTTCGCCGTAGACGATTCGGCGGCCAGCCTTGAGCACGGTCGCTTCCGCCACCAGGTCGTGCGGCGCTAGGGCGGGAGCGAGAAAATTACACTGCAGCGCAACGGTGGTCGTATCCTGATCGCGTCCGTAGATTGAGGCGAGCGCTACGTAAAAGCAAGTGTCGCAAAGACTGACGATCGCCCCGCCGTGCACCGCACCGGTGCCGTTGCTGATTTGCGCGCGAAACGGCATGCGCATCACCGCGCGCCCTTTTTCGACGCTTTCGAGCTTTAAATCAAGCAGCTCGACGAAATGGGATTTTTCCTTGTCCCATTGCCGCCGCGCGTGGTCTTGGTCGATCGACATACAAACGCGCTCCTCGGGGTGGTCTTGCGCCGCCATAGTGTAACTGCTGGACTGTGCTTCGTCTATTGCTTTTGTGCTTCGCCCCCCGCGCTCGCCGCGGCGCGGTCGTACGCCTGGCGAAACCCCAGCGTTCCCCCCTGCAGCCAGTGCGCTCCATCAACGGGAAGTGCGGCGCCGCTAATCCACTGGGCATCTTGCGAACTGAGCCAGAGCGCGGCGCGCGATACGTCGGCGGGTTCACCTAAGCGTCCAAGAGGAACGCGCTCGATGAGCGCACTATCCCCGGGCGCGCCCGAATCCGCCGCCCCCGCGATGCTCCAAAGGTTTTTGTCGGTTCCCTCGGTGTGGATGGGACCGGGCGCGATGGCGTTGACCCGAATGCCGAACTGGCCCCACTCGGCAGCCAGCGTTCGCGTCATTGCCAAAACACCGGCTTTCGCGGATGCCGAGTGCAGGGCGCCCGGTTCACCGGTCCACGCGTACGTCGCGATGATATTCAAAATGCTTCCCCGCGATGCGCGAAGCGCTTCAAACGCGTACCGGGTGCAGTTGAACGTACCGCAGAGCACGATATCGACGACCGCTTTGAAACCATTGGGCGATAAACGCTCGGATGGTACGATGAAATTGCCCGCTGCGTTGTTAACCAGGACATCGATACGTCCGGTCCGCTGCGATATCTCCCGCATAATTTCTTCGACGCGCGCGGCATCACGCACGTCCCCGGCAAACGTAAAACCGCCGCCCATGATGTGCAAGGTTTCATCAAGCATGGGCTGCCGCCGGCCGATGACGCATACGGTCGCACCCGCGCGCGAGAATGCCATCGCCATGTCCCGTCCCAAGCCGGATCCGCCGCCGGTAATGACGACGGTTTTGCCGTGAAACGTCAAAACGTTTCCCCTTCCTTTGCGAGCTCCGCACGCAAATAGCGCGGCAAGGCAAAAAGGCGGCGATGCGTTTGCGCATCGTAAAAATAATTTTCGCCGGCCAGACGGCTGCAGTACCGTTCGATCGCATCCGCGTCGAGATCGGCAACGTTGACGCGATCGCTGCAAGCGATGAACGCCCAGTCGTTATCGAATGCCGGAACGTGCGTATAGAACGAAGTGACGTTCGCATAGTATGCGCGCAGCGTGCGGGCCATTTTGGCGTGCAGTGACATATTGTGAAAGCCGGCGGTGCTTGCCTGCAACACATAGATACCGCCCGGCTGCAGGCGCGCCTTGATGTCCCGAAAGACTGCTTCGCAAAATAATGGATTACTCGGGGAGTCTTCCAGCGGTTCGGTAAGATCCGAGATGACCACGCCGTATAAGCCGTCGTCATTTGCTAGGAATTTGAGCGCGTCGCCGATGATGACGCGAGCACGGGGATCGTTGAACGCACCCTTGGACCATTCGGGCAGAAAACGTTTGGAGAGCTCGACGACTTCGCCGTCGATATCGACCATCGTGCACCGGCGCACGTCGGGAGCGCGCAGCACCTCGCGCAGCGTTGCCCCCTCGCCGCCGCCCAGGATCAGAATTTCCGAACGATCCGCGGCGGCCGCAAGCGCCGGGTGCACAAGGCTTTCGTGGTAGATTTGCTCGTCTCGCTCCGAGCTTTGCGTATCGCCGTCGAGAATCAGCATCTTTCCGAAAACGGGGCTGCTGATTACGCCTACGCTTTGAAAGCGCGTTCGTCCGGCGTAAAAAACTTCATCGACGGCGTGATGATGCTGCTCTGTAGGAGCAAACTCTTCGACATACCACTGCCAGTGCTCGGTTTTGGGCATAGGCGCCCATGTTTTGCGCTAGTGCTGCGAAAGCCCGCCCATAAGCCCGAAGCCGCCCACGGATGCCTGATCGTTAACCTGAACGGGTAATCCCGAGGCCGGCACCTGCCCGATTGCAACGTAGGAGAAGCCGCCCACCGGCGTCTGCACGTTCGTCGAGGCGCCCGTCGCGGGGACGGCGTACACGCCCGAGAGCTGCGTGCGGCTTCCAAACTGATCGGCGTACGACGAGGTGAGCGAAAGCGAACCGAATTGAAAACGTCTATCCTTCACGGCGACGCCCATGCTGTTTGCCGCCATTGCGAGCGCAAAGTCCGCCTGCAGGTTTTGCGCCGACTCGCCGGTTACTGCCAGCAGGTTGGCCGTTCCCACTACACCGCTGGTCTCCATAGCGTGCGTGTACGCATCGCCTCCGAAACGGTCGCTCAAATAGCGCTGGAAGAGGTATGCAGCACCGTAGCAACCGCCGAAACAATTGTACGTCGGGTTCCCGTTGCCGCCCCACTGCGCGGGGTCGATTCCGCTGAACGAACTGAGCGAATAATCTTCGGGATGTGCCAGATACGCAGAGGCTCGCGCTACTGCGTCGTCTGCGTCGAATTGAACGCCGCGCGCGGAATACATCGTCCGGACGGCCTGGTCTTGCGCCAGCATCGAAAGGCCTTCATTCAGGAAGGTCGTTTCGTAGCCGTTGAATGAGGTCGAGGACGCTCCGGGCGCTAGTATCGCATGATTTACGAAGTTGATAAGGTGCTGCAGTTCGTGAGCCGTGGCGCGTACCAAATCTTCTTGAAGTTCATAGGTACTGCCGTTTGCGCCAAACCAGCCGACGAAGATGAACGGCGCTTCGTTCGAACGATAACCGCCGCTCAAACAGTTGAGCGCCGATTGCGTCATGTAGTTGGCCGCTGAAAAATATCCGCCTAATCCGCCCAGCGCAGCACCGTTTACCACAAGAACATTGATCCGATGGTCGGCCGGCTCGGTAATGTACGCCGCCGTCGTGCCCGTTTTTGATCCGGAACCCGAACATGCATTGTACCGCGGCGAGAGCCCTGGAGCATCGTTGCCGTAATCGGCAGATGCAAAGTGCGCGGTATCCGAGGCGTACGCGTTCTCGAAGTCCGCCGCAAGCTCCGGCGCATTCGCGCGAAGTGAACCGGCTATGGAATTGTCGACCCAAATGTTTCCATGCGCGGTTTGCACGAGCAGCGTCGCCGGCACTTGCGCGTTCGTGCGCGTACCGCCCAGTATGCCTTGTTGAACCCAAACATTGGCTTGTGACCCGACCGCCGGCGCCGAAGGAAGAACGCTCATGCGTGTGCGCGGCGCTGGTGGCTCGCCCGCCTGCGCCGGTTGCAACCGCGGTGTTATCGGATGCTCGTCTACCGCAAACGCTTCAACCGGGGTGCGAGCGCTTTGCGGCGGCACAACCGCCGCCGAAGTGCGTACGCGCGCTTGCGTTTGGGAGACGCCTGGTGTGCCAACGGTAAGCGTATCCAGCGCGAATGCGGCATTGGGCTGATCTGCGCTCGACATAACCGCGATGATCGCCTGACGCGATCCGCCGGCAATGGCGCCGCTCGTCGAGAGCGGTCCGCTGTTCTGCAAAAAAGTGACGGGTCCGTTGGAATCTGCGGGCACGCTCGTCGGCTTGGCCGTAGGATTGCCGCCCGGCACCAAAGCCAGTGGAGAGGTAGAACCGGAACCACCGCCGCCGCCACACCCGGAGAGGGCCGCGGCCAGGACGGCAAGGCCGATTCGTCCCAGAAGCGCACGAGTCATAACGTTTCTGGTATCGGATCAACGGGCCGCGCCAAGCGTGCGCAAGCAGGCCTTTAACTAAAATAAAACGGCGCGTCTCTCGACGCGCCGCTCGTTTTCCGCTCAAAGTCGACGGTTTGGTTATGCGCTCTTGGCGCGGCTCTCCGCTTCGCTCGCCGTTACGACGTGCGTGAAGGTACCGTTGCTCGCTTCAATGCCGCGCTTGAATTCGGTAGTCAGCATGTTTCTCGCGCCTAGGGCTTGCGCGGCGTACTGGCATGCAAGCCAGGGATCCGTGTGGTCACCACACGTGTAAAAGTCCATGGCCGCGTACCGTTTTTCGGGCCAGGTGTGAATCGACAGATGCGATTCGGCAAGAATTACGGTTCCCGAGACGCCTTGGGGCTCAAACCGGTGGAAGGCGCTTTCCATGATCGTCGCGTTGGCTGCTTGCGCTGCTGCAATCATCATGGAGTGGACGGCATCGACGTCCGTAAGGGCTTCCGAGTTACACCCCGACAGTTCACACACAATGTGCGTACCGAGTGCCTTCAATTTTTGTCTTTTCTCCTCGACTTTGGGGGAAATCCCACCTCCGGACTCGTCGGCTGGCGCCTGCAGTGCAGTCACGTCCCCGACCTATCGATGAACTCTTGCCGGCGCTTTTCGGTGCGCGGGCGATTCACCGCGATGGCGCGTAGGGGCGCGCCTCCCTTTACCGTGGCCCTTCGACAGGCTCAGGACTGGCGGCGTCCCGCCACCAGACAGTGAGGAAGTCTTATTGCCGCTTAAGCAGCGTAAGGGTCCGGCGCCTATGATAGCCCCTCAGACCCCCCCTGTAAAGGCTTGGGGAAGAAAAGTTTAGCGGAGCGGCTTGGGCGCGAAAATCCTGCAACCGGAGTTTGCCGCCAAAGGTTTCAGGAGATAGTGAAGATACGACTTAATTATCTTGACTATCGGCAGCCGGCCGCGGTAGCCTTTGTCAAGGCGCACGCCGCATTTAGAGGAAGTACAGAGAACGCATGGCGACTCAATTGAAAACCGCCCCAATATCCGAGGATTACCGGCACGGTTTTCACGATCCGGAAAACTACGTCTTCAAGTCCGAAAAGGGCCTGACCCGCGAGATCGTCGCGAACATCAGCGCGATGAAGGACGAACCGGAATGGATGCGCGACTTCCGGCTCAAGTCGTTCGACATTTTTGCAAGCAAGCCCATGCCCACTTGGGGCGACACGCAGCTGCTTTCCGAAATTGACTTTTCGAACATCCATTACTTCGTCAAATCGACGGACCGCGCGGAGCGGTCGTGGGATGACGTTCCGGATGACATCAAACGTACGTTCGATCGTCTCGGCATCCCGGAAGCGGAACGCAAGTTTCTTGCCGGCGTCTCTGCGCAATACGAGTCCGAAGTCGTCTATCACAACGTCAGCACGGAGCTGGAGCAGCTCGGCGTGCTATTTTGCGACATGGATACCGCGGTCAGGCAGTATCCG
>DASRSF010000011.1:0-3578 GCA_035656615.1 Vulcanimicrobiaceae bacterium
GCACGGATTGCCGGACGCTGCGAAGCGTAGACGCCCGCCTCAATAGGGCTTCGTTGCGGACCGCATTTCGGTAGAGCGTTTCTGACGCGGAGTTGGTTATCGCAATGGCTTTTTCGTACCGCGTGTTCGCTATGTACCACCCCGCGCACATTACTAGGGCCGCCAGCGACCACACGGCTCGCGCAGCCGCCTTGCCCAAGGGGTCGAAATGCGGATTCATCGTTTCGCCGAATTCAAGATGATACCGTACTGAAATGCCGGGGCGCCATATGCGGCAGTAGTACGAACTCCGGTCAGCGTGGACGCGCCGATATCGTGCACCGCCGTTAACGCGCGCAGGACATCGGCCAAGCGCGCGAGCGACGCTGTGCCGCCCTCAAGTACGATTGCGTCGTCTCGCTCCCGCAGGGAGGTTAGCCATGCGTGTGTTGGAACCGCACGCGCGATGCGCGCCAAGCGAATCGCTTGGGCATCACCGGATTCACTAATCTCCGTAAGCTTCCGCTGCAACGCCAGCAAGCGCCGCACTCTATCGTAAAACACTCGCTCCGTCGCAAGGTTGGTCGTGCTTCGTTCAAAGCGCCGCCGGTACGCGGCTTCATCGGCCTGCGCGCCTTGCAGGCGATACCGTTCGATGAGCATTGCGCCCGCGACAATCGTCAGCGACACTCCCACGGCAAGCAGCGCTCCCGTCAAATGTTCGGGAATTCGAACACCTTGCAGTCGGACGACCCAAAGCGGCACGGACGCTCGCAAAAAGTTAAAATTCGTCACTGCGAACCCCATAGCGCAAGACCGGCCGACAACGTCCAGTCGCACGCCGCAGCGCGCACGACGTCCGGTGCAGCCTGCACCGCTTGCAGCGCAGCGCTCACGGGTGACTCCACGACCGCCTCACTCTTCGCCGCAATATCGGCACACAAACCAGGTAATCGCGCGGAATTGCCCACAGCGGCGATTCGCACGTTAGAAACACCCAGGCGGGAGCGAGCTTCGCGAATCAGGTTTGCGATATCCGAGGCAACGGCAGAGCGCACATGCTCGCCTGCACCGGCCGTGCCCAGAATGCGTTTGCGCTTTTCCGCCGCAGCCGCATCTATCTGAAGGTCTCGAGCGATGCCTTGGGTGATGTCGCCGCCGCCGCACGGGGCATACAGCGTCATCTGGCCGTTCTCGACCCTAATGTGCAGTAATGTGCGCGCCAGGCCAATGTCGAGCACGGCATCGAAACCGGGTAATGCGCGGAATAGCGCAAAGGCTTGGTAGTCGATGCAAACCGGCTTCAGCTTAGCCGCGCGAAGAATCTGCAGATGGCGCCGCACGGCTGAACTTTTTGCGGCACCTAAAGCATACGTAGCTGCCTGCGCCGTGGGGTGTATCCGGATCGTGGCGTCGTCGAGCGAAAAGGGGGCAAGCCTCTTTGCTTCGTACTGCGCCCATCGGTCGCGTTCCCATGCTGTCATCCGTGGAGCGCGTATGACGTTCAGCCACGCGTCTGGTTCGGCAAGGGCCGTTATGCATCGGCGTTCTCCGGTGGCTAATTCGTCGAGCATCTCTTCGATGAGCATTGCTGCAGCTGCAGACTGACCGGCATCATCGCCGATAGCCACATCTCTAACGGCAATTGCCGACACCAGAGGTCCGCCCTCGGTCGCCTTAGCACACGCAATCCGAATGCGTGAGCTGCCGATATCGATGCCCAGCGGGAATGACAAACCCTTCACCGGCATATGAGCGCAGCGGTCAAAGCGATTGCCAAGTACGGGGCAAAACGAATCTCGGTACCGCGCCGCGCTCGCCGCATCGTCAGCAGCACAGCGGCGTACACTCCACCCAAGACGAAAGCACTTTCCATGACGGCGACGCCTTGCTGGACACCGACGGCGGCGCCGATACACGCACCCAGCTTTGCGTCCGCCAAACCGATTCCGCGCCCTCGCGTTGCCAGATGAAGCGCCGCAAAACACGCGCCGACAATCGCAGCTCCGGCCAGCGATCCCGCAAGCGTTCCGTTTACGCCGGCAAGAGCGAACGTGGCTCCGAGCGCCGGAACGGTCACCGCGTCAAAGATATACCCGCTCTGCAGATCCGTGACGGAAGCGATCGCGGCGGTACCGATTGCCAGCACCCCGATGAGCGCTTCCAGCCCGGTGCTGCGCCCGGCGAACACGATTTGCGCACCGAGCGCGACCACCATGATGCCCAGCGAAGCAGGTCCGAAGAAGCGCAAAGCTATCTCATGTTTGGAGGCGACTCGGCATGACTGAACCGCCAGCAGGCACATCGCAACTACGGCGAATGCCATTATGAGCGAAAACATCATACGTGTGCAGCGATTTTCCTGGAAAGCGTTCTTACGGCAGCCGTATATGTACGGTTATTCGGCGCAAGCGCACGGGCATGTTCGAAATCATAGCGGGCGCCACGATAATCTCGCAAGATGAGCCGGCACAAGCCGCGATCCGCAAAAATCACAGCGCTGTCCCGGTTCCGGTCTAAGAAACTCGTTGCGACCTTCACCGCGTCCTTCACGTCGGCGGGCGTGTGGAGTTGCATCATCAAGAAGATGGAGCGGTCGACGGCATTACTGTTCGAACCGTCCAAGGCGATGGCGCGCCGATAGTATTTCTGCGCCGCAAACGGCGCCGCGTTGGCAAACAGGATGTCCCCACGGTCGATTAGCGCCTGCGCTAGCAGTGGGCGCATAAGGCAGGCCGATGCCGCTAAAGCGCAGGATGCGACTGCAAAACGGCGCATGCGTGAACCGCAAGCATTAAACGAGAATCGCATAGTATCCCGACATCGCGAGCGTAATAGAGGCGCCTATGACTCCGGCGACTCTTGCATGCTGCCGCAAAACGCGCTCCCAACCGCCTGCTCCGAGCATGAAAGCACATAAGGGCATGCAATGACCGATCGCATAACATGCGAGTAAAGCGCAGGTAAATAGGGCGTTGTTCCTAGCGGCTGTAAGCGACAAGAGCGCCAGAACAATCGGCGCGCAGCACGCAGAAGGCACCAGTGAGAGCGCCATTCCCGATAATGCTGCTCCGCCCCTCACGGGCACCGCGCTTCGCTTCCGGCAACACGAGGGACCATTCCATAACGTTCGTATCCCTGCCAGAGCCAGAAACACCGCCAACATTCCGTACGCCAAACCAGAAACGGCGAACAACCCGGCAACCGCGCTGATAAACGTGCCGAACGAGATGTACACTAAGACGACGCCCCCCAGAAAGCAGGCGGTATTGATGCTCGCCGTTTTACGCGGGCGGCCGGAACAAAGTGCGGCCAAAGCAATGCATCGTGGAACGGCGCACGGACCCGCACTTGAGACGATGCCGGCGAGCAGAGCGGCAGGCATTGCGTACAGCCTGCCATGTGCAGCGGTATCAATCAGGATTCCAGTACTGTCAAACATCTATGAGCTCGTCGAAAACCCGCCCTGGCTGTCGTACTTTATTTTCGTGTCCGAGGTCGCGGAACCGCCGGTTATGCTCATGAGCGTGCCGGGATCGTGCCCTCCCGGACACGTAATCGTGTAGGAAGTAACACCGCCCGTCGCAGAGGCCGCGTAG
>DASRSF010000012.1:0-9719 GCA_035656615.1 Vulcanimicrobiaceae bacterium
CTATCACGTTTGGAAAGTCGCCGTTGCGGGCGCCGCCCTCAACGACTGGTTCGACGATTATAACGTTGCGTTCTACGTAAACACCGACGTGCCGTTTTTCGGTGGACCGCCGTGGGATCCGCGCTACACGCAGATGTGGCGCGACCAATCCCCGCTCACGTACGCGCAACAGATTCGAACGCCCACGCTCATCATGGGCGACATCGGCGACAATAACGTGACGATCACGAACTCTTTTAAAATGTTTCATGCGCTCCGCGACAACGGGGTTCCGGTGGAGTTCGTCGCCTACCCGGTGCATGGGCACTTTCCATCGGATCCCGTGCGCTCCGAAGACGTTTTGAAACGGTGGCTGGCATGGATCGACCGGTACTTGCGATAGGGGAATGAAATGAGAAGATGGATCATCGTTTTACCGCTATTGCTTGCCTTGACATCCGTTGCGCAGGGAAGCGGCGCAATGCGTCCTATCGCGCTGGACGATCTTAAGTCGATCGTCAACGTGAGCGATGCGGCGATCTCGCCGGACGGCTCGCAAATTGCATACATCATCTCGAAACCGGACTTTAAAGCCGACAAGAACCGCCGTACCCTCATGGTGTACGATATGCATACGCGCGCTTCTCGCGCATTGACCTTCGAGCGAACGAGTGTGTCCTCGCCGGCATGGTCGCCCGATGGAGCGCACCTGGCATTTCTGAGCGAACGCGGCGCCGGCGAGAATGCCACGGAAGAGATCTATTTGTTGGATATGCGCGGCGGAGACGCAGTACCCGTGACCCAAACCTCGCGCGGCGTGCAGCAGTTCGCATGGCGCCCGGACGGTAGAGCGATCGCGTACGTTACTGCGGATGAACCGCTGAACAAAAAGGCCATCGAGCACCATCTCGATGCGTTCGTCGTCGGCGACCAATCCTACAAAGAAAAAGAGGCGCCGTCGCCGAGCCATATTTGGCTTTTGCCTATCGGCGCCGACGGCAGCGCCGGGCAGGCGGCACGCCTTACGCAGGGTGCGTGGAGTTTGCCGCCCGTTGCACCGCCGAGCTCGCCATCTTCGCCGCTTTCGTGGGCACCTGACGGACGATACATCGTGTTCTCAAAAATGGAAACGCCATACTACGCGGACGGGGATCGTACGACGGTTTGCGTTTTGGATACGCAAACCCGGAGCGTTCGAACGCTGACGGCGCACGGGCGCTTCGAAGGCTACGGGACGTTTTCGCCCGACGGAACCAAGATTGCGTACTGGTATCCGTACAAGGGCGATCCCGCCGCGCAGAACGACGTGTTCGTGACGTCCGCATCAGGCGGTAACGGCACCGACGTGACGGCTTCGCAAATCGATACGAACGTTCAACGTGCCATTTGGATGCCTGACTCCAAGCGTTTACTCATCTCCGGACACAAAGGGACGGATGCGGCGCTGTGGATTAAGCCGCTGGAGGGTCCTGCGCAGCGCATCGCGCTGGGAGAGGTGCAACCCACGCAAGCGTTTTGGCTCGATGCGAGTGTGAGCAATTCCGGAGCGATCGCTTTCACCGCAAGCCAAGCGCATCATCCGACGGAGTTGTACTATATGCGCTCCCCGTCCGACACGCCGCAGCGGTTGACGTCGTATAACGACGGCATCGCACAGCTGGATCTGGGCAGAGTGCAGCCCATAACTTGGCAAAATGACGGGTTCAGCGAAGACGGCGTGCTGACGTATCCGCCGGGATACGATCCCGCGCGTGCGTATCCGCTCGTGCTGGTTATTCACGGCGGTCCGAATTCGGCCTCGCTGACCGCCTTCAGTGCATTGAATCAATTGCTGGCCGCACGCGGGTGGATCGTATTCAATCCGAACTACCGCGGCAGCGACAACATGGGCGAAGCGTACTGGCATGCAATCTACAATGATGCCGGTGCAGGCCCGGGACGCGACGTCATGGCCGGCATCTGGGCCGTTGAAAAGAACGTGCATGTCGATGCGCGGCGGATCGGCGTGTCCGGCTGGTCCTACGGCGGCTTTATGACCTCATGGATGGAAGGTCATTATCACATCTGGAATGCCGCGCTCGCCGGCGCGGCCGTGAATAATTGGATCGATGAATACGCGCTTTCCGACAACAACGTGTCCGTACGTTTTGACTTTGGCGGTTCACCCTGGACGGGAACGCGAATGGAGCAATACCTCGCGCAGTCGCCGATTTCGTACGCCGGAAACATTACGACGCCGACGCTGATTCTCAGCGACACCGGCGATGCGCGCGTTCCGATTACGCAATCGTATGAAATGTTCCGCGCATTGCGGGTTCACCATGTGCCCGTACGGTTCTTCGCGTATCCCGTGAGCGGACATTATCCCTCGGATCCGGTCCGGGCTCTGGACGTGCAGCGCCGCTGGGTCGATTGGTTCGCGGAGCACTTGAAATGACGCCGCAGCGATAATGCCGAAAATTCCCTTCCCCACCAGACGAGTCACAAAAGCGGTTGCTCAGGCCGAACTGGCGATTCTGGAGCGAACATATCCGCACGCCGAAACCGCGCTGCACTATACGAACCCGTACGAGCTGTTGATCGCCGTTATTCTTTCGGCACAGTGCACTGATGCGCGAGTGAACATGACCACCCCGACGCTGTTCAAAAAGTATCCCACGCCGCAGAAGCTCGCCAAAGCCAAGCAGGAGGACGTCGAGAATATCATTCGGTCGTGCGGTTTTTTCAGGATGAAGGCCCACAACATCATCAGCTGCTCGCGTGACGTGGTGGAAAAGCACGGCGGCAAGGTGCCTTGCGACCGTCAAGAACTTGAAGCGCTTGCCGGAGTAGGGCGCAAGACGGCAAGCGTGGTGATGTCGGTGGCGTTCGGAGAAGCGGCGATAGCGGTCGACACGCACGTTTTCCGCGTGGCGCATCGCCTGGGGCTTACGCTCGGAAAGACGCCGTTGGATGTTGAACGCGACCTCGAAGAAATCGTCCAGCGTGAAAAATGGCGCCATGCCCATCACTGGTTGATCTTGCACGGCCGCACCATTTGCAAAGCGCCGGTGCCGCTGTGCGCGCAATGCCCCATAAATGCGCTTTGCCCCACGCCGAAGATTATCGCTAAAAGCTTAGCGGTCCGGAGCCGCCCAGATGCGGCGGACGGGGAAGCTCGGCGTCCGCGGCGATGAGTTTGAGCAGCGCGGAGGGAGTAAGCGCTTCTCCGTAGCCCGCTTCCGTCGAAATTTTTGAAAGGTTTACGAGCGACGGAACGCGCGCTTGCGGTTCGAATTGCCATTCGCCTTCCAGGCCTAAACCGCTGATACGTACGAGTTGGTGCACTTCATCCAAATCCAGCGCGACCCGTTTGCTGCCGAAGCGCACGCGAAGCCGCGGCGGTTTTTCGAGCCGGATGTATTTTACTCCCGAGGGCGCCCCCAAAATCGAATTGAGACGCTTGGTGCCTGCTGCAAGCTCTTCGCCGAACCCGGCAAAGGCTGCGTCGGCATCCTCATACCCGGGCGCCTCTTGCGCATCTGTATCGAGTGCGCGCGCAATCTCGCGCCTGGCGCGTAAGCGCGTTGCTGCGGCCACGATGGGATTCTGTTTTGTGAACTCTTCGTCCAAAGGGTCAGGCATGTTCTCAAGGTATTCGTGCGATATGCGACTGAATTCCGCTTGCATGCTGCGCAGGCTGATGGCCGGGCTTATTCCGCTGCTGGCCGTGCTTGTGCCGCTCTACGCAGTAAGCGCGCAGCTCAGCATTGCGGGCATTTTCACGCCCTTGCCCCCATGGGGTGCGCAGCCGGAAAATATCGTGTGGGCGCCGGGCAGTGGGTCGTTCCTTTACATGCAGCCGCTGCAGGACGGCAGCGCTTCGCCGCTGCGGCAATACGACGTTGCAAGCGGAGACTCACGCATCGTCGTCGATCCGGTTTCGTACGGGGTCCCGGCTTCGACTCCGGCGCACGTGTCATGGTCCCCCGACGGCAAGAACATCGCATTCGTCATACGCGGGGTTCTGTACGTACGCGACATGGCGACCGGTTTCGAACGCCGCGTAGCGACCGACGTAACGGATGCGCTGTGGTCGCCTCAAAGTAACGCGATTGCGTATGTCCGGAATGCAGATTTGTACGTTGCCGTCATGCTTCCCAGATTGCACTCGCTGCGAGTGACCGATGGCGGCGGCCCCGCAGTGATGCTCAACGGTGATGTGGACTGGGTGTATCACGAGGAGTTTTCGACTGCGCATGGATTCGCGTGGGCGCCCGACGGCGCGTCGATTGCGTATATGCAAACGGACGAGCGCGAGGTTACGAATTTTCCGATCGTCGACTTTTCACAACCGGATAACCGGGTGACGTACCAGCGCTATCCGCTCGCGGGTGAACGCAATCCGCGCGTGAGCGTGCATGTCGTGGACCTGCGGACACTGGGATCGCGACTGGTGTACGACGCGGGGGTTAGGGATGAGTACGTTCCCGTGTTCGGGTGGAGCTCGCAAAACGGCAGCCTGCTGGTCGAAGTGTTGGACCGCGCACAAAAGCAAATGCGCGTCGATCAGTGGCAGAACACCTCGCACCGCACGCTGTACCGGCAAAGCGACGCAAAGTGGGTCGACGCGATCCCGTTACCCGTTTGGTATTCCCGCAGTGAGTCATTATGGATCCTGGAGCGCGAGAACATCTGGGGCCTGTACCGCAGAAGCGCCGGGGGAAGATTGCAACGGCTGAACGGATCGTACCGCGTGGATGCAGTCTTCGCGGTCGATACGGCAAAACGCGTGGCGTATGCATACGGGGCATTCCCTTCGCGCAGGGATCGCGCGCTGCTCGCCTTTCCAATCGCGGGCGGGCCGCCGCAAAACCTTACGCCGGCATCGGGCACGCACGTCGTCTGGCTCGCTCCCTCGAATGGCCTGTTCGTCGATACGCATTCAACGCTGATCGATCCGCCCCAGACGGAACTGGTATCGGTTGCCGGGCGTAGGCAAGCGGTCCTCGTGCCGCGCAGTGAGACCCTGCGCGCGCAATTACTGCCTGTGCGCACGCTCACGGTAAATTCCAGTTACGGGCCGCTGGACGCCACGATGATTTTGCCCGATAATTTTGATTCGTCCCGCCGTTATCCCGTGGTGATCTACACGTATGGTGGTCCGGAAGCACCTGTAACACAAAACGCTTTCGGCTATGCGCGCGGTCTGTATCACCAGCTGCTCGCGCGTTCGGGCATCATCGTTTTTTCGATCGACGGTCCCGGCTCGCAAATCGACAATGCCGCGCACGTACGCTTGATGTATCATGCGTTGGGGCAGGCGTCCCTTGCCGGCCAAGAGTCGGGTGTGGCATATCTGCGGTCGTTGCCGTTCGTGGATCCGTTGCGCATCGGGATCTGGGGATGGAGCTTCGGCGGATATGAGGCCGTGTACGCGCTCACCCACTCAACGGATTTCAAAGCCGCGGCCGCCGGTGCGCCGGTGACGGACTGGCGGTACTACGATTCGATCTATACCGAACGCTACATGGGCCCGCCGCAGAACAACGCGACGTCGTACGACCAAAACTCCGCGGTGAATGCGGCTGCAGCGCTGCACGGCGATCTGCTCATTAGCCACGGGACCGCGGACGACAACGTTCACTTTGCCAATAGCATCGCATTCGTGCGCAGCCTGATCTCCGCCGACCGTTTGCGCGTCGACGTCGTTCCATATCCGGGCCAGAAGCACCACTTCACGGCGCTCGAGGATCTGCGTGGACTTTACGCCCATATGTTGGAATGGTGGACAACTCATCTCTAGAAGGACCTGAAATGGAACAAACGCCGCGGCCGCCGATTCCGCCGCATAGAGTCGTGGTGGACACGCCGGGTTGGCGTACGGTCAAGCCGCGAATTCCCGATACGCCGCAGCGTCGCCAGCTCGAGCGTCAGCGCAGCGTGCGGGAGATCGTCTTTGGCGCAAAAGACGGGATTCTCACGACGATGGGCGTGGTTACGGGAGTCGGCGTGGCGTCCGGGGGGCGCGTGCAAGTCGTCGTCAGCGGCCTGGTGGCGCTCATCGCCGGTGCGCTATCGATGGCGGTGGGCGAATACCAAGGCGCCAAATCGGAACGTGAAGTCGTGCAAGCGTCCATTGAGATGGAGCGCGGGGAGATGGAAGCAAATCCGGCCGACGAATTTGCCGAACAGGTCGCATATTACAAGCTTAAAGGCTTCAGTGCGGACGAGGCGCACATGATCGTGTCGCGCCTGGCCAAGAACCCTGAAATCTACCTGTACGAGATGATGCGCGATGAATTCGGCATCGATCCGCGGATTGCCGAATCCTCCGACGTCAAGCCTGCGGTTTCAATGGGGCTTTCCTACGCGGCCGGGTCGCTCTTACCGATATTGCCGTATTTCTTTAGCGGTCTGTCCTCGCAGACCGCCGTACTGACGACCCTGGGATTAGCGCTCGCCGGCCTCTTCGCAATCGGTGTTTTCGCCGGTTCGCTGGCTTCGCGGAATAAGTGGTTGCGCGGTTTGGAAATTATGTTCTATGGATCCGTCGTGTTTGCGCTCTCGTTCGTGGCCGGCCATTTCATCCCGCGCCTGTTCGGGCAGCAGCCGCAGGGCTTTTAAAAAAATAGCGTGGCGGCTGCCACGCTATGAAGGAATGAAATAAATAAAGACGGGCTGATTACTTCTTTTTCTTTACGGATTTGGTCGATTTCTTTGCGGGTTTCGAGGCTTTCTTGGACTTGCTGACCTTGTCGGCCATCTTCTTGGTCTTGGCCGGCTTGACAGACTTCGTGGTCTTAGCGTTCTTCGTTGACTTCAGAGACTTCGTGGACTTGGTCGTGGTCTTCGCGGCCGGTACCTTCGCGGTGGTCGCGGCCATCGCCGTACCCGTGAGAAGGAACGCGGACGCAATAAGCGATGCGAGTAATTTCTTCAACGTACAATCCTCCTTTCCCATAAACTAACGGGCTGCCCAAAAGGCATGCCGTCGTAGAGCGTAACGCAAAACGACGCTCCCGTGTTCCGCGGTAGCGCGTGGCGGCCCTTTTAGACTCGGTAAAGACGAGTTAAAGCTAAGAGCGCTTGCCGTTTTTGCCGACCAACGCCCGGGAAATCACCAGCCGTTGGATTTGTTGCGTGCCCTCATAGATCTGCGTGATTTTGGCGTCGCGCATCATTCGCTCGACCGGATATTCGACCGAGTAGCCGAAGCCGCCGAGCACTTGCACCGCATCGGTAGTAACCTGCATTGCGACATCGCCGCACTTCAGCTTACACATTGCGGCCCAGAGGGTGACGTCGGGGGCATTCTCGTCGCACTTGCGCGCGGCTTCGTACAGCAGCAAACGGGCGGCTTCCACCTCCGTTTTCATGTCTGCAAGCATGAAGCCGACGCCTTGGTGCTGGCCGATCGGCTTTCCGAACGCAACGCGCTCTTTGGCGTACGCGGTGGCGTACTCCAGGGCGCCGGTGGCGATGCCGAGCGCTTGCGCGGCGATTCCGGGGCGTGACTTATCCAGCACCTTCATCGCCGTTTTGAATCCCTCGCCCTGGTTGCCGAGCAGATTCGCGGCCGGCACTTCGCAATTCTCAAAGACGAGCTCGACGGTGGGTGATCCGCGGATGCCCATTTTTTTCTCGAGCTTCCCGACCGAGAATCCGGGGAAGCTTTTCTCCACGATGAAGGCGCTTATGCCGGCTGGTCCCTTCTGTGGATCGGTGACGGCAAAGACGCAGACCACGTCCGCGACGCTGCCGTTCGTGATCCAAATCTTCTGTCCGTTCAGGACGTACGTGTCGCCGCGTTTCTCCGCGCGCGTGCGCATCGATCCGGCGGCATCGGATCCGCTGCCGGCTTCGGTGAGTGCGTACGCGGCAATCCATTCGCCGGACGCGAGCTTCGGCAAGTACTTTTGCTTTTGCGCCTGGTTACCGGCGATCAATACCGGCAGCATTCCAAGTTCTTGAACGGCCACGATGAGCGAACTCGAAGCGCAGGCCTTGGCGATTTCCTCGACCACCTTGACGTAGGTCAGGAACGTACCGCCCAGACCGCCGTATTCCGTTGGAATCGGTATCCCGAGCAGATCGTTCTGGGCAAAAAGTTCGCGAATGTCCTGCGGGTACTCCCCGCGTGCATCAATCTCGGCGGCGCGAGGTGCGACTTTTTCTGCAACAAGCTCCCTGACGGCATCGAGGATCATCGCTTCTTCTTCGGATGTCGCGGCGTGCGGGGGGACCAGGGCCATGGCTGATGGGTCTCCTTTGGGGCCGTGTAGTTTCGGCGCGGCCGCTCCAGCCACCCCGCATGCGGGACCGCGCGCGCCCGCCATCGCATATCCCTTGCCACGTATGGATAAAGTGCTTCCTTCCTGCGCGCAAGCCGTCGCCGACGTTCCGAACGGCGCTTCAATCGCCGTGGGCGGATTTGGGCTGAGCGGCATTCCGTACAACCTGATCCACGCCTTACTCGACCAAGGCGCCTCGCAGCTCGTGACGGTTTCGAATAACTGCGGCATCGACGGCTGGGGCTTGGGCGTGCTGCTCGATGCAAAACGCATCGTTCGGACCACAGGCTCGTACGTCGGCGAGAATAAAGAATTCGAGCGGCAGTATCTGCACGGCGAACTCGAAGTGGAGCTCGTCCCGCAGGGAACGCTCGCGGAGCGTTTGCGCGCCGGCGGCTGCGGAATCCCGGCGTTTTACACGCCCGCCGGCGTCGGCACGCAAGTGGCCGAAGGCGGGCTGCCGTGGAAGCACAATCCCGATGGGACGATTGCCAAGAAGTCTCCGAAGAAGGAGACGCGCACGTTCAACGGCCGTGAGTACGTGCTTGAAGAAGGAATTGTCTGCGATTATGCGTTCGTGCGTGCAAGTATCGGCGATCGTCAAGGTAATCTGGTCTTTCACAAAGCGACGCGCAATTTCAATCCGCTCTGCGCCATGGCCGGGAAGATCACGATCGCGGAAGTAGAGGAACTTGTGGAGCCCGGTGCGATCGATCCCGAACAGGTGCATCTGCCGGGAATATTCGTGCAACGTGTCGTGCATGTCGGCACGGAAGGCAAGCGTATCGAGCGCGTGACGAGCAGAAAACGGGAGAACGCATAGATGACGCTTTCTCGCACGCAGCTGGCTGCTCGCGTGGCGCAAGAATTGCGCGACGGCGAGTACATCAACTTGGGCATCGGCCTCCCGACGCTGGTTCCAAACTACGTGCCCGCCGGCGTGACGGTGGTGCTGCAGAGTGAAAACGGAATCTTGGGCATGGGTCCTTATCCATACGAAGGGGAAGAAGACGTTGATTTGATCAACGCCGGCAAAGAAACCGTAACCGTTCTGCCGGGCGCGTCTTTCTTCGATTCGGCGCTCTCGTTCGGAATGATTCGCGGCGGCCATATCGACCTAGCGGTGCTGGGAGCAATGCAAGTCTCGGCCCAAGGTGACCTGGCGAACTGGATGATTCCCGGCAAAATGGTCAAGGGTATGGGCGGTGCGATGGATCTCGTGCACGGCGCGAAATTCGTGGTCGTGATGATGGAGCACGTCGCGAAAGGCGGCGTTCACAAAATCGTGGAGCGCTGCGATTTGCCGCTAACCGGAAAACGCGTCGTCAACCGGATCATTACCGATATGGCAACCATTGACGTAACCTCGGATGGTCTGGTCTTGCGCGAAGTCGCGCCCGGCGTAAGCGTGGACGACGTGCGAACCGCCACCGGTGCGCATCTACACGTTCCGGCTCAACTCACCCA
>DASRSF010000013.1:0-6150 GCA_035656615.1 Vulcanimicrobiaceae bacterium
ACGCGATCTTTACGAGGTTGCGCGAAGTTGAAGCGGCCGCGACCGAGCTGGCGGCACGCAAAGCCGAGCGTCGCGTGCAAGGCGAGAGCGCCCGATCCGAGGCCGAACGCTTGGAGCGTGAATGCGCCGAGGCACGCGTTCGGGCCGAGCAACTGGAGATCGCTTCCGGCGCGGCCGCGCATCGTTTTCACGAACGCGAGACGCAGCTCATCCATTTGGAGAGCGTTCTGGTCGACGCGCGCGGGCAGGTTGAAGACGCCGAAACTGCGGCGGGGCAAGTGCAACGCAATCTGACGCGTGCCATCGGCGCGTACCGCGAGTATTCTGCACAAGTTGCGGCCGCACAGTCCCGGCTGCACACGATTGAAGAACTCGAAAATTCGCTTGAAGGGCACGTTCCGGGGACCCGCGCCATCGTTGAAGCCTGGCAGCGCGGCGAAGTGCGCGGCATTGAAGGCATCATCTCGAATTTGATCACGACCGACGAGCCGTATGCGCGCGCCATGGATATCGCTTTCGGCGCCCGCCTCTCGAACATCGTAACCGCCACCTCGGAAGACGCCGAACGCGCGATTGAATATCTCAATATCAAAGAGCTGGGCCGGGCAACGTTCCTACCGCTCGACACGCTTCAAAACCGCCACGGTAAAGAGATCTCGCCGGACCTGCGCGACGTGCGCGGGGTCATCGGGTACGCGCACACGCTGGTTCGTACGCAGCCGCAATATGAATCAATCATCCGGTTCCTCGTGGGCAGCGTTCTGATCGTCGACACGCTGCAAACCGGCATTCACCTGGTGCGCAATCGCGGTCTGCGCGATACGATCGTGACGCTCTCGGGCGAGCAGATCGCGGGCGGCGGCGCTATTACGGGCGGACGCTACCAACGTGAGCGCTCCATTCTCTCCAGGCGCGTTCAAGCGCAGACCCTTCGCGAACAGCTCGTGGAGATGCAATCCAAACTGGCCGAGCTGGAGCGTGAAGCCGGTGAAGCGACTTCATCGAACGAGCGCGTTCTTCGCACGCGGGATGAAGCCAACGAACGGTTACGCGCGGCCGAAGTCGGCTTGACGGAAGTGCGCGCCGAAATGGCCGGCGTCAACGCTGACGTAGAACGCATGCAAGCGGAATTCGAAGCGGCTCGCGCACGTGTGCAAACACTTGCCGAAGCGGCGGAGCACGCGCGGGAACGGGAGCGCTCGCTCGAGCAGACGCAGCCCGAAGACGTGCGCAGCGACGAACAGCGTGTGCGCCTGGAAGAGCAGCTTGCGCAAGCGCGCGAACGAATTGCGCACGCCGAGCAACGGCAAACGCAGGCCGCTTCGCACGCCGGCGATTTGCGCGAACGGTTCGCCGGGCTCGCGGCGGAACGCGAGGGGGCGCGCGCGCGCCTAGGGATCCTCGACCAAGACGGTGAGCGCGCACGCGCGGCTCGCGATCACATGATCGTCGAGATTAGCCGCCTGAGTTCCAAGACAAGCGATTCCCAGGCGCAGCTCCACGAGTTGCGCGAACGGGTTGCCGCGGCGGACGTTGCCCTCGAAACGGCCCGTAAGGAACGCGAAGCGCGCACGACCGACGTCACGCGTCTCGAGTCCGACGTACGGACAGCCGAGCTAGAGGAGCGAGAGGCGCAAACCGGCGGCGAACTGCACCGGACGCGGCTGGCTGAGATCGAGGCGGAGCTCGGCATGCTCGTCTCGCAATTCGCGCAAAACCCGGCAACCGACGAAGAGTGCCGCGACGTGGAATCGCGCTACGAGCAAGAACCCGACGACGTTACGGCAGATCTGCCGCGTTTACGCGAAGAGCTCGCGCGCCTGTCCAACGTGAACCTCAATGCCGAAGCGGATCGGGAAGAAATCACGCAGCGTGAAACGTTCCTGCGCGAGCAGCTCGACGATCTCTCAAAGGCACGTGAAACGCTGCTTCAATCCATTCGCGAGATCGAGCAGCAAACGCAATCGCAATTCAACCAGACGTTCGACCAGGTTGCGCAAGCCTTCGCCGAGATGTACGGCAAGCTGTTCCCAGGCGGCGAGGCGAAGATGTGGCAGACCAACCCCGACAATCTTTCCGAAACGGGAATCGAGATCGCCGTGCAGCCGCCCGGGAAAAAGTCGATGCCGTTGCCCTCGCTTTCCGGCGGTGAACGAGCGATGACCGCGGCGGCGCTCATCTTTGCATTGATCAAAGTTCGGCCTTCGCCGTTCTATCTGCTCGACGAGGTCGATGCGGCATTGGACGACGCCAACGTCGAGCGTTTCTCGCGTATGGTGCGCGAGCTCGCCGGAGATTCGCAAATCGTCATCGTCACCCATAACAAACAGACGATGGAACTGGCCGATCGGATGTACGGCGTAACGATGGGCGAGGCCGGAGTCAGTACGCTCATCTCTGCGGAGCTGGCGGAAAAGGAACGCGAGCGGGAGCCCGCTTTTGCCTGACGCCGCGCTCTTCTCGCTGTCCGATAAGACCGGTGCGGCGGAGATCGCCAAAGCGCTCGTGGAACGCGGAACGGTCATCTACGCGACCGGCGGTACGCGCACATTTCTGGGCGATAACGGAATCGAAGCGCACGACGTCGAGGAACTCACCGGTTTTCCGGCGCTGTTCGACGGCCGCGTGAAGACATTGCATCCAAAAGTCTTCGGCGCGATTCTTTTCGACCGCTCGAATCCGGCACACGAGGAACAAGCTCGCCTGTACAATATCCGCGACCTTCGGTATGTCGTCGTAAATTTGTATCCGTTCGAAGCGACCGTCGCCCATGAAGGGACGACGCTAAGTGAGGCGATAGAGCAGATTGATATCGGCGGCGTAGCGCTGTTGCGGGCCGCAGCAAAAAACTTTCATCATGTAACGGTGCTGAGCCACCCCTCGCAATATGGTGCGTTTCTTCGTTCGCTGCGCGCCGGTAGCGAATTGGACCAGGGCTCGCGCCGCCGCCTTGCCGTCGCGGCCTTCGAGCGAACCGCCGGGTACGATGCAGCGATTGCGCACTATCTTGCCACTGAAGGCGAAGTGCTGCCCGGTGACCTGCCGGGCGCGTTGACGTTGACGATCCCGCTTGCGCAGCCGCTGCGCTACGGAGAAAATCCGCAGATGCGCGCCGCGTTTTATCTCACCGATCGAGCTACGCTTCCGGAACAGTTGCACGGCAAGGAGCTTTCGTACAATAACCTGCTCGATCTGGATGCGACGCTGCGTCTGCTCTCCCGGGCGCCCATCGGTGCGGAATTCGGTTCCGAGCAAGAACGGTTTATCCGGGCGGCGGTCGTCAAGCATACGGTGCCGTGCGGTGTAGCGCAACGATCGACCGTAAGTAAAGCGGTCACGGACGCATTAGAGGCCGACCCCGTGTCGGCATTCGGAGGCATCATCGCGGTCGATGCTCCGGTCGATGCGCAGACGGCAGCCGCGCTTTCAAAATACTTTTTGGAGATTGTGGCCGCGCCCGGGTTCGACCCCGACGCGCTGGCGCTGCTCAAAAAAAAGAAGAACTTGCGCATTATGCGCTACCAGCCCGGTCTGCCCGAACAGCTGCAGCAGGAACTGCAACTGCGCAGCGCTCTCGGCGGCGTGCTTGCGGAGGAAGAAGGCCGCGATTTCATGCCGGAACGGTGGACGGTGGTGAGTGAACGCGCGCCGCTCACGCAGGAATGGCACGATTTGGCATTCGCTTGGGATATCGTGCGCCACGTGAAAAGCAACGGTGTCGTGATCGCTAAGGGAGGTACGACGCGCGGTATCTGCGCCGGCCAGACCAATCGCGTAAGCGCGGTAAAAATTGCGGGTGTACGCGCGGGAGAGTTTGCGCGCGGCGCCGCGTGCGCCAGCGACGGATTTTTTCCGTTTCCGGACGGATTGGAAGCCGCGGCGCAAGCCGGGTGCACCGCGATCATCGCTCCAAGCGGCTCCGTGCGCGACGCGGATGTGATTGCGGCCGCAAACCGGTTGGGCGTCGCACTGGTTTTTTCTACGCACCGGTATTTTTTGCACTAAAGGAGCGGCTTGCATGCCTCGCTATCTTCATACGTCCATTTTCGTCAACGACATGAAAGAGTCGATCGATTTCTACACGGAAAAACTCGGTATGCGTCTGCTCGACGGTCCTTTCCATTATCCCGGCAACGCCGACATGGCGTTCGTCGGTGAGGATTGGAACTCGTATATCGAGCTCGTCTACGACCTCGAAGATCATCCCCCGTACCAAATCGGAAACCGGTACGAGCACCTGGCGATAGAAGCGGACGGTGACCTGGACGCGTACATTGCGCAGCTCAAAGCCAAGGGCGTGAAGATCATTCAAGACGTCAAGCGCTCACCCAGCGGCACCCGCGCGATTGCGTTCGTCGAAGACCCCAACGGCATTCCCGTTGAAGTTCTGGAGCGCCGCCGGGAAACCAATCTATCGTAGTATCGGAAAGTGAACGCGCGGCGGCCCGTTGCCGCACCCGCAGTCCGCGTCATGCGGTCCACCGCGAATTCCGCTGCTCCATTCACGCGTAGCGGAGCTTCTCCTAGGGCGCGAAGGGGAGCGCCGCAATCCTTTTAAATCCCCCGGCTATGTCTTCAAAGGTCACGGCACCGCGCGGAACCCAGGATTTCTTGCCTCCCGAAACAGGTCGCTGGCAGGAGCTCGAGGCGCGCATTCACGCGCTCGCGCGCCGATACGGCTACGGTGAAATCCGCACGCCGCTCTTTGAATCGACCGATCTGTTCGTGCGCGGCGTCGGCGAGACCACGGATATCGTCGAAAAAGAAATGTACACGTTTCAGGACAAGGGCGAACGTTCGATGACCCTTCGTCCGGAGTGGACCGCGCCCGTGATGCGCGCCGCCTTGGAGCACAATCTCTTCACGCAGGGACCGGCCCGGCTCTACTACATCGGGCCGATTTTTCGTTACGAACGTCCTCAAGCGGGTCGCTATCGTCAGTCGCATCAGTTCGGCATCGAGTGCACGGGCTATGCGGGGCCGCAGGCCGATGTTGAAGTGATGGCGCTGGCCATGCATCTGTTCCGGTCGTACGGCGTAGACGTTACGCTCAACATCAACTCGATTGGGGATGAGGTCTGCCGGCCGAAATACCGTGAAGCGTTACTCGCGCATTTTCGTCCGCACGTGCAGAGTTTGAGCGCGGAATCCCAACGCCGGCTCGAACGCAATCCCCTGCGGTTGCTGGACAGCAAAGCCTTGGAAGACCAGCCGTTCATCGAAACGGCGCCGGCCTTCGAGGAGTATTTGTGTGAGGCATGCCGGGAGCATTTCGAATCCGTCAAGCGCTATCTGCAAAACATCGCCATCCCGTTTACCGTCAACCCGCGGATCGTGCGCGGCTTGGATTACTACACGAGAACCGTGTTTGAGTTCGTTTCCGATGCGCTGGGTGCGCAAAGCACCGTTTGCGCGGGCGGCCGGTACGATGACCTGGTGAAATCGCTGGGAGGCCCCAGCACGCCCGCAGTCGGCTTTGCGCTGGGCTTGGAACGGTTGTTGATGACGATCGAGGCTTCCGGGGCAAGCCGGGAAGCAGCGCGAAGCGGCGTGCAGATCATCGCTCTGGGAGAGCAAGCGCGCGAGGTGCTGGTCACGCTGGCGGCGCTGCTGCGGTATTCGCTCTCGGTGCCGGTGTTTATGCATTACGAGAACCGCAAGCTGCTCGCGCAGCTCAAGATCGCGGACAAGAACAATGCGCGTTTCGCGTTCATCGTCGGAACGGACGAGCTTACATCCGGCGAAGGGCTCTTGCGGGACCTGGCCGAGCGCGTGGATCGCCGTCTGCCGCTGGGAAAAGACCTCGTCCCCTCCCTCGTTGAAGCAGTGCGGTGATGGAAAACGACGGCGCGCCCGAGACGCAGACGATCAAAGCGCTCCTGGAAATCATGCACGAGCATGATCTCGACGCGCTCAAGGTAAAGGTCGGCGACCAAATTTTCGAGCTGGTCCGGCGGGAAGGCCCGAGCGGGGCGCCGTCTTCGGGGGCGGCCGCGCCGGTAGCGGCGGCACCGGCACCCGGCGGTAGTCCTTCATCGGCCTCAGCGACCGCAAAGAAAGTGACGGCACCTCTGGTCGGCGTTTTTTACCGTTCACCCTCTCCCGATGCCGAATCGTTCGTGAACGTGGGTGACCGCGTCGAAGCGGGAC
>DASRSF010000014.1:0-5961 GCA_035656615.1 Vulcanimicrobiaceae bacterium
GGCCTTCGTGATTCCGATGCGCCGGCTGGTACCGATTCGGCTTTGGGGACGGTCGAGGGCGGCCAGCCAGAGGGCTGGGCTTTTCAGCAGCGCCGCACCGTCGAGCGAGAGGTCAATCGCCATTGCCTGGCACAGACGCCCGGGTCCGCGGCAGAGGTCGACCATGCGAGAAGTGCCGCGCCGAGCTTCCATGAGCGCCAATCCCGCAAGCGGCTCGAGTGCACGTACTAAGACCGCGGCACCCGCCCCTTGGGTTTCACTGGAAACGTTTACGCAGAACGACGTCCCGTAGATGCGGTAGACGTACGCGTGAAATGGCGGCAAAAACATTGACGCGTTGCGCGTGCTGCGGCCGCGATAGGCGTGCGAGGCGGGATCGTCAAGGACATATGCTTCCGTTTCAACGATCCGCCCCGACGTTCGCCCGTCCGGGCAGTCTCGGACGAGCACGGTTCCAATCAGCGCTTTGGCAAGATCGATCGTGGCGCTGGGCAAATCGGCGCGGCGCAGCTTGCGCATCCGGCGCTCTTACGCCGCAACATGTAAAGCCACTTCCGAGCGGGCGCGGGCCGTCAGATCGCCGGGCGCATCGGCTGCCGCTATCTCATATTCGCGAAACTGATTCAGCGCGCAGCGCAAACGAACATAGGCCAGCGTGAGCGCATGTGGGACATCGCGATGCTCGAGTACGTCCTGCGCCAACCGTGCGTCTTCAACCACGACCCGCGCACGTGCGATGCCGCGGCTGCGCAGGGCGAACGCGCACGCGGTTACGGCAGCGTACCCGACCTCGCGCTCCAAAAGTGCGGGATAGCGGGTAACGGTAAACGGCACTCTGAGCACGGGGGCTTCGCCCCCGTCCCCGATGCGCACGTACGCTACACCGTTACCTGCCTGATCGGCAGCGAATCCGACGGTCGCGTATACCAGCCCGTTCATGCGTATATCGTACCTCGAACATACGTTCGAGTCAATGTATCCCGGCATCTGCGCGACGGGCGTGCAAGCCCTCGTACACCGCTAGAACCCGGCCGACCGTGCGCTCGATGCCGAATGCGGCGGCAGCCGAACGCGCAACCATTGAGACCGCGGGCCTGGGCGGAAAAGGCAGCGCTTCAATGGCGGCGGCAAAGGCGCCCGGCGTCGCATCGACGAGCGCTCCCGCCCCGGCGAGCACCTCGCGGTTCTGTTGGGCGTTTGCCGCAATCACGTAGCACCCGGCGGCAAGCGCCTCCGCCAAAACCAGCCCCTGGGTTTCCGTCACGCTCGGAAAAACGAATGCATCGGCGCTGGCGTACAGGTTCGGCAGCCCCTCGCGGTCGACTCCGCCCATGAACACGGTGCGTTCCGTCACGCCGGCTTGGGCGGCACGCTCTTCGAGGGCTTGCCGCTCGGGCCCGTCGCCGGCAATCACTAGACGCGCCGGAACGGTGCAACGCGCCAACGCGTCGATGAGCACGGCCGCGTTTTTCTCGCGCGCAAGCCTTGAGACGAAGAAGAGCATCCGTTCGCCGTTTCGCACCCCCAGCGCCGAGCGCACCTTCTCGCTGCGCCGGCCCGCTGCGAAGTGCTCCAAGTCGATCCCGCTTGGAATGACCTCCACGGGCACGGTAACCCCCAGCTCACGCAAACGCTCGCCCATCACGCCGGTCGGGACGATGACCGCGTCGGCCGAATTTGCAAAGTTTCGCGTGAGCGTCACCGCGGCGAATCTCGTCGCATTGGGCTCGAATGGAACGTAGTGCGCGTATTCTTCGAGCTGCGTGTGATAGGTGTACACCAGGGGTAATCGCAGTCGCCGTGCATACCGCACGGCCATCCAGCCGGTCACGAATGGTGAGTGGGCGTGCACAATGTGCAGCCGGTTTATGACCGCTCGCCGGTTGCGCCGGCTAACCACCGGAACGGTAAGACGGTACGGCGCCTGCACGGGCAGGGGAAGGGACGGGATCCGGTAGACCGGACCGTCGCGTTCTTCGTAGCCCGGAACGTGAGGCGTGAAGCAATAGACGTCGTGGCCGAGCCGGCGAAGGCCCGCGGCGAGCGCATCGACCGATGCGACGATGCCGTTCACGACCGGGTGGTAGACCTCGGTAAAGAATCCGACGCGCATGGAAGCAAGCCTGTGTTGGCGGCGCCTTAACGATTTTCCGCTATGACTTTTGACATATTCCGGCCTTTGTAAAGACGTGATATAGTGCCCGGGTCACCACTCCGGGCTAGCAGTGTTGCGCCCGGTTGTTACGTTTCCGTGCAAGCGTACGGATCCGTCGACCACAATTTACTGCCTCTTGGGATCGTTCCGCCGTTCGACGGCGCCCCGTGCTGCGGGTTAGCACGACGTTAGGGCGCCTGTGCTCCGCCACGCGGTCCTGTAAAGGAAAGGAGTTGGGTTGATAGGACGCAGTCAGAACCGCTGCGCTCACCTCTTGGTGGGCCTGCTCATCTCGATGATGAGCGCGGGCTTCGTCAGTCACCCGGTACCGGCCGCCGCTGCGGCCATCGATGTCGCTGCCGTCACGCATGTCGTGTATTTCGACTCGCAAGGCAGCCAGACTCAGCACGTTACTGCGGCGCAGACCGTCGCGGATTTTCTAAAGGAGCGCGGCATTACGCCCTCGGCGGGTGACCTTGTCCGTCCGGATCCCGGCACACCGCTGGCTAATAACCTGATAATCCAATATTCACGCGCGGTACCCGTTGCGATCGTAACGGCGGCCGGACGGCGCAGTGTCATGACGACCGCATCGGACGTCGGTGCACTGCTCGAGGAGCAACATATCACGCTGGAGCGGCATGACGTCGTAACGCCCTCACTCGGCGATCCGCTACCCATCAACGGGACGGTGCGCATCGCTCGCATCGAGCAATGGGCGGTTGCCGAAAAACATCACACGCGTGGAAAAACGATCCGCAAGATCGACTTTTCGTTACCGCCCGGCACGACCCGCGTGCTCAACAAAGGCCAAGCAGGCCTTACCGTGACGATGGTGCGCTATACCAAAACCGACGGTATGCTGCGTAAGCTCGTCGTGGGGCATAGCACGGTGCGCAAACCGCACGATCGCATCATCGCCGAAGGCGTCGGGACTGCGCAGGCAATCGCCGAGCTCGCACGTCACGGGTTGCAAAAGGCTTCCTACATCGCTTCGAGCGCGCTCGACATGCTTGCAACCGCATATACGGCTGCCTGCAGCGGTTGCACTGGATACACCGCCAGCGGATACCGCGCGGGGCACGGCATCGTCGCGGTCGATCCGCGTGTCATTCCGCTTGGCACAAGACTGTATATTCCGGGGTATGGCTTTGCGATCGCAGGCGATACCGGCGGGGCGATCACCGGAAACCGGATCGATCTCGGCTTCGACTCGATCGGCGACGCGCTCTCGTTTGGACGCCGTGCCATAAAAGTGTACCGGTTGCATTAAAACCGATCCGCGCGCGCTGCTGGCTCAATTCGGATACCGCCCCAAGAAGCGTTTGGGGCAGAATTTTCTCGTAGATTCGGGTGTGGCAGCGCGAATCGCGCAGCTCGTTACTGCAGACCGCCCCGGAGCGCGCGTTTTGGAAATCGGCCCGGGAACGGGGCGCTTGACGCAGGCGCTGCTGGAAGCGCGCGCCGGCGTTACCGCTATCGATATCGATCCCGACATGGTCCGCATCTTGCAGGCTCAAGACGCACTGCGCGGCGCGCATATCGTTCAAACCGATGCGTTGACATTCGATTACGACACGTTCGCCGCGCAGCCTTGGCGCATGGCCGGCAATCTGCCGTATAACATCGCAACGCCGCTCATCATGCGCCTCATCTCCATGAAGGCCGGCCCGGAAATGCTGGTGGTCATGGTGCAGAAAGAAGTTGCGCAGCGATTTACCGCCCGCCCCGGCACTCCGGCGTACGGAAGCCTAAGCGTTGCGCTTCAATACGCAATGGATGTAGAGACGTTGTTCAACGTAAAGGCTGCCGCTTTCTACCCGCGTCCCAAGATTGACTCCAGCGTAGTGCGGCTAACGCGCCGAAGCACGCCGGCGGTTTGGGTCGCCGATGAAGAGCGCTTTCTGCAGGTCGTGCGCGCGGCATTCGCGTACCGCCGCAAGACACTGGCTAACAGCCTTGCGCTGGCGCTCGGCGTTGAGCGCGGGGCCGTTACGCAGGCACTGCAGCACCTCGGCCTCGATACGGAGATACGTGGAGAACAGCTCAGCATCGCCGACTTCGCCCGGCTCGCCGACCGTCTTCCCGCCTAACGCTTTCGGGGCCGGCTCGACGATTCTCACGGCGCTCGGCGCGGTGGTGCTCTTTATTCTCCCGGTTATTATCGCGATTATCGCATGGTTTGCCGTGCACGGCTACGATGTTGCCGGCCTCAACAGAGCCTTCGTCGGTCTGTTCGGAATCGGCGTGCAATCCGCCGCCGAGATCATCGTTATCGGCTTCCTTCTGGCAGTGTTGCCCAGCGTGAGCAAAACCAGCCTGTACAATTTAGGATTTCGCGCACCGCAGGGCGCCGATTGGGGCAAGATCGGGTTGGCGATCGCCGGCATGTTCATCGTGGTCAATCTTTTGGGCAGCGTGTTGATGAGCGCGCTGCATTTCAAGACTCCCGAGCTCGCCATTGCGGTTTTTACGCATATGGTGGGGTGGCAGAAAATTTTGTTTGCCTTTTTTGCCGTGATCGTCGGCCCGGTTTGGGAAGAGTTTGTCTTCCGGATCTTCCTATTCAATGCGATGCGCAAGTGGTGGGGATTTTGGCCAGGCGCGATCCTGAGCTCGCTGCTATTCGGCTTGGCGCACGCGCAGCAGCCGCTGGTTCCGGCGATGTTCCTCTCGCTCAGTTTACCGCTCGCCCTGGGCGGCATCGTACTTTGCTGGGTGTACACGCGCACGGGCAGCGCGTACGCGAACATGGCAACTCACGCCGGCTTTAATGCCCTTTCGCTCGCGTTGATTTCGGTGGCCCCTCAGCTGGCGAAGTAGTGGACGCCGCACAGCCCGTGCACCTGGCCGTCGATGCGTTCAACTTGGCGGCGGACCGGCGCGGGATGGGACGGCTTGTGCGTCAAACGCTGCGCGAACTTCATGCCTTCAATGAGGTGCGGGTCCGCCTTGTGGCCCGGCCGCAGCACATCGACGCGCTTCGTCGCGAGTTCGACGTTGCGGTAGTTACGCCGGGAGCGCTGCGCACGGGCGAAATCGATGCGGTGTGGTATCCGTGGAACGCAATGCGTTTCGCGCCCCACGCCGCCGCAATCGTGACGATTCACGATCCGTTTGCGTTCATGTTCGCGCACCGCAATCTCATTGCGCGTCTGCGCGAGCAGCTTCCCATTCGCCGCGCGATTCGCCAAGCGGATCGGATCTTCGCCGTTTCACATTGGACAGCCGGCGAGTTGGAACGGCGCTTCGGCATAGATCCGATGCGAATGCGTATTGTCCCGAATGCACCGGACCGATTTTGGTATCCCGTGCCCGGGGCACGTTTACGCCCGTACATGTTCGTGCTCAGCAGTCCGGAACCAAGAAAAAATATCGGGATGCTGCTGCGGGCATACGCGCAGGCGTTCGACGAGCAAGGCCCGGAGCTCGTGATCGCCGGTGACCTGAGCGCGGCCGATGCGATTCTTTTGCGTAACGTGCGAGCACCGCATTCCAGGATTCACGCGGAGGACGAAGAGCTGCGCCGTTTGTACAGCGGGGCTATCGCCGTGTTGGTTCCCTCCCTAGCGGAGGGATTTGGGCTTCCGGCCGTAGAGGCCATGGCGTGCCAGGCAGCCGTTGTTGCCTCGAATACGACCGCGCTGCCGGAAACCTGCGGTGACGCGGCGTTACTCGTCGATCCCGGCGTCGCCCTGTGGTCGCGCGCGTTACGCGAGATCGCGCAAAGCCAGGATCTTCGTTGCAGGCTGCGGGCCGCGGCAAAAGCGCACGCGGCCTCAATGGATCCTGCGGGTCCCGCTAAA
>DASRSF010000015.1:0-6104 GCA_035656615.1 Vulcanimicrobiaceae bacterium
CAGCTCGCCGACGAAGATGTTGAAGAACAAACGCGCGGCCAGCGTAGCGGGACGCGCCAATTCTTCGAGCACGTTGATGGGCGTGAGCACCCAAAACGGCTTGGCGAGGTGCTTGTAAAAGCCGATCCCGTACTTGCGTATGCCGACGATCTGAATTAACACGAACACCATCAGGGCGTATGCCGCGGTCGTGTTGAGGTCTGCCGTAGGCGAGCCGCCGAACGGCAGCGAGAGCGCCTTCAACGGTAAGAAGCCGAACTGGTTGAGCAGGAAGATAAAAAGAAAGAGCGCGATGAAAAACGGCACGAACGCCTCGCCCTGCTCGCCCAACACGCTGGTCGCGAGGTCGGCGATGTAATTGATGACGCCCTCGATGACGGTTTGCCGTTTCGAAACGCGGGCCGAACGATAGCTCGCCCCGACCCATGCGAAAAAGATCAACGAAACCGCCATGACGATCCAGGTCGTCACGATCGTGTCCGAGTGTACCGTACCGATCACGGGCCACTGCCACGTGAAATGTTCGCCGATCTTTTCCTGCACTTACGCCCCTATGCCGACACCTAATTAGCCACTAACGCTCTCGCAGAATAGTCAGTATTCCCGAGAGTGCGAGCGGCGTAAAGAATCCGATGAAGTACCAACCGAGCGTCCACAACGAGGGTGATCGCACTGCGAGCACCACTGGCACTATACCGAACAGCGCGATTCGCACAAAACTACTTATGACGAACGGCGCGACGCTGCCCCGGTCGAGCAACTTTTCGTTGCCGCGCATCGAAAGCAGCAGGTTCAGGACTCCGGCCAGTCCTCCGGTTGCGATGCAGAGCGCCCACCAGCCGTTCCATACCGCCAGGGCCGGCGTGCAAAGCACCACGATTCCGAAGGTTCCGATTGCCGACCGGCGTTTGAGCTGCCGGTAGAACGCCAAGTCTGCGGCCGCGTCGGCGGGGCTGTAAGTACCACGGGCCGGACGGCTTTCCTGCCCTGGTTCCCTCACGAGCGCAAGGCGGGCCCGAGAAGCCGCCAGGCTCCATACGCCCCGAGGGCCACACCCGCGAAGAACAGCACCAGCACCCAAAACGACGTACCGAGGCGGTGATCCAGCCAAATCCCCGCAAGCAAACCCAGCAGGGCCGTCGCCGCGAACGTCGACCCCGCCGCCAGGAACCTCACACGTGCGCTTCGGGAGCGAACGGCCGCGGGAATTCCCCGCCGCGAAGCCGTGCGAGCAGCCAAGCGACAATGCGCCCGGCAGCCTGCCCATCACCGTACGGGTTGACCGCGCGGGCCATCGACGCGTAGTGCGCCGGGTCTTGCAGCATCCGCTTTGCCTGGGTAAAGATGCGATCCCGTTGATGGCCGACCAAGGCAAGCGTACCGGCCTGCACCCCTTCCGGCCGTTCCGTCTCGTCGCGCATCACCAGCACCGGTTTGCCGAGCGTGGGTGCTTCTTCTTGAATTCCGCCGGAGTCGGTCAGGACGAAGGTGCAATCCCGGACCGCGGCCACCATCTGCGCGTAATCGAGCGGATCATCCAGGACGACGCCGTCGGCCGTGCCCAGAACCGCGTACGCAATGGGACGTACGCGTGGCGAGGGATGCACCGGCCACAGAATTTGCGGGTGCTGCGGCAACCGAGCGATGTCGCGCATCGCCTCGCACATCTCGCGCATGTACGGATGGTTTTCGCGCCGGTGCGCGGTTACCAAAATGATCGGCCGTTTGGCATCGAGCCGTTCCCAGCCCGGCGGGCGCGGAAGATCCTCGCGAGCCGCCGTTTGCAGGAATGCGTCGATCACGGTGTTGCCGGTGACAATAATGTTTTCTTCGGGGACGTGCTCTTGCAAAAGATGCTGTCTTGCAAGCGAGGTCGGCGCGAGGTGAAACTGCGCGATCGTACCGGTCAAGCGGCGGTTCATTTCCTCGGGATACGGAACCCACGGGTCGCTCGTGCGCAGCCCGGCCTCAACGTGTCCCACGGGAATTTGCTGGTAGAATGCGGCAAGCGCTGCCGCGGTGCTCGTGGTCGTATCGCCGTGCACGAGCACGACGTCGGGCTGCACCGATTTGAGCACGCCTTCCATGCCGATGAGCACGCGCGTGGTAATGTCGGTCAGCGTTTGATCCGGCGTCATGATGTTGAGATCGAAATCGGGGCGAATCTCGAACAGCGTCAAGAGATCGTCAAGCATTTCGCGATGTTGAGCCGTCACGCAGACGATGCTCTGCACGTGCGTGTGCTCGCTCAACGCATGAACGACGGGCGCCATTTTTATGGTGTCCGGGCGCGTGCCGAACACCGACATGACCTTGAGTGGCTGCATTCCTACGCGGCCCGGGCCAATGCGTGAAAACCGCCGGCCAAGAACAGCGCAACCGCGCCCAGAACAATGCAAATCGCATAGATCAGCAGCACCGCCTGCCGCACGTTCAAGCCATACCGGAAAATCAGCTGGTGGTGGAAGTGGCCGCGATCGGCCTCGGTGATCTTTCGGCCCGAGCGCGCGCGACGGTAGATGGCCGCCGCGGTATCGATGATGGGCAGCGCCAGAACGACCAGCGGAGCGATGAGTCCGACGGCGATCGCGGTCTTGCTGGTTCCGATGATCGAAACGGTCGCGAACACATAACCGATGAACAGCGAGCCCGTGTCGCCCAGAATAATGCGTGCCGGGTTGAAGTTATACGGCAAGAACCCCAGCGCGGCCCCGGCAAGCGATACGACGACGAGCGCGATCACCGGATCGCCCTTGGTCAACGCGATCGCAAACAAGAACAGACACGAAATGGCGGTAAAGCCGGTGAGTAAGCCGTCCAGGCCGTCGATAAAGTTGATGGCATTCATCATGCCGACGTACCACAAGAGCGTCAACGGGTAGGTAATCCACCACGGAAAGTAGATGTAGGCGTTCGGGTCGTGCGAGAACGGCTGATGAATGAAACCGATGTGAAATCCGTACGCCAGCGAGATTAGCGCGACGACGATTTGGGCGGCAAACTTCAGCCGCGGCCGCATTCCCATGATGTCGTCCCAAAGGCCGACTCCCAAGATCAGCATGCTCCCGAAGATCAAACCGACCAGGTTGTGCGCTCCCTCCAACTGATCGCGCACTTGATCGATCGCAGATTCATGGGGATCGACCGGAAAGAACCCGTGAATTTGCGTCAGCGCCACGCCCAGAACGGCAAACAGCGCAAACGCAAAGCCGAAGAATACCCCGACTCCCCCGATGCGAGGTTTTGGTACCTCGTGCATACGGCGATCGCCGACTTCATCAATCATCCCGACGTGGTGTGCGAGCTGAATAATGAACGGCGTGAGCAATACCGAGGCGGTAAGCGCGAGCGCGAAACCGGCAGCGTACAGGTAGATCGGCAAGATCACCGGGCGGACGCCACTTCGAGGCTCGCAAAGTGCACCAGCGCGACTCCCGCTTCGGCAAGCAGTTCTTGCGCGATGGGATCGGGATAAGCAACCTCGTAGACGATCTTGCGTACGCCGGCGCTGATCAGCAACTTCGAACAGTTCACGCATGGCTGGTGCGTGCAGTACGCCGTCGACTCGCTAATGTTCACGCCGTGCAAAGCAGCTTGGACGATCGCGTTTGCTTCCGCGTGGGTGGCCCGCATGCAATGATCGTTCACGAGCGTGCACCCGACTTCGGTGCAATGCGCTACGCCGCGCGGCGAGCCGTTATATCCGGTGGTCAGAATGCGGTGTTCGCGTACGATGACCGCTCCAACGGAAGCACGCGGACAGGTTGCACGCGTTGCAACCGTCCGTGCGATGTCCATGAAGTATTCATCCCAGCCGGGGCGCATGCGTCAATCTTCGACGGCGTGCTCAGGAGCACTTTGTTTTCGTGGCTTTACGTCGGCCGCACGCTGACCGGCACCGAGCTGGTGCTCCCGAACATCCTGTCGCCGGCATCTCCCAACCCCGGAACGATGTACCCGTGTTCGTTCAAACGCTCGTCGATCGCCGCGGTCACGATACGCACGTGCGGATGCGCTTCTCGCAGCCGGCGAATACCTTCGGGCGCGGCGATCAAACACACGAAGGTCACGGCAGATGCGCCGCGTGATTCAAGCGCGCTAATCGCCGCCGCGCCGGAATTGCCCGTGGCAAGCATCGGATCGAGCACGAAGATGTGCCGCGCCGCCAGATCTTCGGGCACATTTGCATAATACGGCACGGGCTGCAGCGTAGCAGGGTCCCGGTAAAATCCCAGATGTGCGACCACCGCATCGTCGATCACGCGCAAAAACCCGGGCAGCAGACCAAGTCCCGCACGAAGGATCGGCGCAACCACCGGACGTGTGGCGATCCGTTGCGCGATCGCGCGCGTGACGGGCGTCGTAACGGGAACGTCCTCCAGCGGAAGTTCGCGCGAGGCTTCGTAGCCGACGAACGTTCCGAGCTCTTCGAGCAGCGTACGAAAGACCGGGGTGGGCGTATCGCGATCGCGCAAGCGCGCCAACCGGTCGGCAACCGCGGGATGCATCACGACGTGCACGCCGGACGGCTGCGTCATATTAGCGGTTAGGGAACCTCAAAGCGCCCGGTTAACTCGTGAACGCGGTCCCGCAGACGTTCAATCTTTTGGCGTTCGCCGATATCCGCCAGACCTTCGCAGATGATGCGGGCCACTTCGCGGGAGTCCGCTTCTCCGAAGCCGCGCGTCGTAATCGCCGGCGTCCCGATTCGGATGCCGCTGGCGACCATCGGTTTTTGCTGATCGTATGGAATAGCGTTCTTATTGACCGTGATGCCGATCTCGTCCAAGTACGCCTCCGTCGCTTTTCCGGTAAGACCCTTCACCGAAACGTCGACCAGCATCAAATGCGTGTCGGTTCCTCCGGCTACCAGGCGAAGACCATTACGCGTAAACTCTTCCGCCATCGCCTTGGCGTTATCGACGACGTGCTGTTGATACTCACGAAATGCCGGTGAAAGGGCTTCCGCAAACGCCACCGCCTTGGCGGCGATCATGTGCATGAACGGACCTCCTTGTATGCCCGGGAAGATCGATTTGTCCAGTGGAGCGGCCCATTTTTCCGTGGACAGGACCAAGCCGCCGCGGGGACCGCGCAGTGTTTTGTGCGTAGTTGAGGTCACGAAGTCCGCAAACGGCACCGGTGAGGGATGCAGATCGGTTGCGACAAGGCCGGCGATGTGCGCCATGTCGACCATGAAGACGGCGCCGATCTCATCGGCAATCTCGCGAAACGGCGCATACTCCATAACGCGTGGATACGCGCTGGCTCCGGCGATGATCATTTTCGGCTTGTGTTCGCGAGCCAAGCGGCGCACTTCGTCGAAATCAATCAGTTCGGTGTCTTTGCGTACGCCGTACGCGAGCGCGTTATACAGTTTACCGCTGAAACTGACCTTGGTGCCATGCGTAAGATGACCGCCGTGCGCAAGCGACATTCCGAGCACCGTATCGCCGGGCTGCAAAACCGCCATGAACACTGCCATATTTGCTTGGGCGCCCGCATGCGCTTGGACGTTGGCGTGCTGCGCCTTGAACAGTTGTTTGAGCCGGTCTATTGCCAAATTCTCGGCGATGTCGACATACTCACAGCCGCCGTAATACCGTTTTCCCGGATACCCTTCGGCGTACTTGTTGGTCATGACGCATCCCATCGCTTCGCGCACCGCTTTGCTCGCGTAGTTTTCGGAGGCGATGAGCTCCAGGTTCTCGCGCTGCCGCCGCTCCTCGTTCTGGATGGCGGAAAAGATCTGCGGATCCTGAGCTTCGATGTTTGAGCGCGCTAGAATGTCCATAAAATTTGCTACCACCAAGAATTCGAGTAATCGTTGCGCAGAAGTTTACGAAGCGAGCTGATCGCGATAAACGCCATGATTGCGGCGAGCACCCAGGCAATAATGTTTTGGCCGCCGCTGCGAACCGCGGCGAAAATATCGTAGCCGCATACCAATGCCGCCAGGATGCAGATGACCAGGAGAAAATTGCGCCCGCTCATACCGGTGCGGTCACCAAGTCAGGCGGGGTTTGCGCATCGGTAACTGCGCCTGCTTCAATCGCTTTGAGCGTACGCGCGCGTTGAGCGTCACTATATTCGAAAAGCTGCCG
>DASRSF010000016.1:0-6949 GCA_035656615.1 Vulcanimicrobiaceae bacterium
CCAGGCGCTGCACGAATGCGCTTGTGAATGTTATGACGTCATAGAATCGCTCTATGCCGCCGCCATACGCGATCCGCTCTAAAGGCTAAATTTCCGTGTACTGTATTAGCTTGGCGCGGTCGATGTACCGGATGCGGCCGCGCTCACGGCGCAGGGCTCCGACGTTTTCCAGTTCCGCGATGGCGCGTGCGGCTGCTTCTTTGACGCACCCTGCAACCGCGGCGATGTCACGCTGCGCAAATTCAAGAAGCTGGGGATCCACCGGCTGCATTCCGGGTCCCTCGCCCGCAAAATTCACGAGTACCTCGGCGACGCGTTCGGTAACCGTGCGAGCAGCCTGGTTCACCAAACGGCGCTTAAACAGCCGGCAGCGCGTTGCCGTGTGCACCGCCAACCGAAGCAACAACGCCGGATCCTGTTCGCCCATTTGCATTACGAAATTTGAGGGCAGAAGTGCATATGCGCCGCGCTTTGAAACAATTGTAATCTCGCCCAGCGCCTCGTAGCCGTCCAAAAACGATATATCGCAGAACGTTTCGCCGGCGTACGACTCGTACAGCCGCAAGTTCCGGACTCCGCCGCGAACCTGCTCGCCGGCGCACGCCGTCACGCCCACGACACCGTTGAGCACGATTCCCAGGTAGGGAAAGGAAACGCCCGCCTGTGCGATTCGCGTGCCGCGGCGTCCTTCCCGAGCTAACGCGTTTCGTGCCAGTGATTCCAGCGCATCGGGGTGGCACGGTCCCAAAACGGCATTTGCGAGAAGGGCTGCCAAGATGCCCGGTTCGTCATGGACCACGGACGGTTGGGCTGTTTCCATTGAGATATTCATATCATAGAATCGTAACCCATGTTATCATCCAGTTCCGTCCGAATCGTACAGGCGCATCAGCATCACCGCGGCAGCCGTTCCGGCTACGGCCAACCCGCCGGCGATCCAGCCGCGATGCATAATCGCCTCGGTTTCCCAACTGCGCGCCGACGCCTTGTCGTCAAATTCGCCGTGCGCGCCGAAATCTTTCGACGTATCGGCTGGCTTGAAGAGATTGTCGGGGCGCTGCGGCGAGAGCGGCTGCTGGGTTTGCTGCGAGCGGTATCCTGTCTTCCCCAGATACCAATCGGCGACCCGCGGCGCAAGTTTCTGTGCCATTATCGCGAGCACGGTAGAAAAGCCGACCCACATTTCCCGCGGTTTGTGCCGCGCCGCCCAATAGATGGCGCGACCCGCCACTTCCGGCTGGAATATGGGCGGTACCGGCTGGGGATGCCGCAGTCCGCTCTTTACGCGGTTCCACGTAAACTGCGGTGTGTTTACGGCGGGCATCTGCACGATCGTGATGCGGACCCTGCTTTTGTGGTGCAGCAACTCACATCGAATTGAATCCGTGAATCCGCGAATTGCACTCTTGGCTCCGCAGTATGCCGATTGCAACGGGATGCTCCGGTAACACAGGGCTGAACCGACTTGGACGATCGTCCCGCTATCGCGTGCACGCATTCGCTTGAGCGCCGCCATCGTTCCCCAAACGTAGCCCAAGTACGTGACGTCGGTAACGCGCTGCCATTCCTGCGGCGTTATGTCCGCAAATTCGCCAAAGACGTTGGTGAACGCCACATTCACCCAAATATCTATAGGGCCAAGCCGGTCTTCGATGTTTCCAGCCGCAGCTTCGACCGCGTCCGCATCGCTGACGTCCGCTGGAAAAATTTCCGCGCTGCTTCCCAGCGCTTCGGCCTCACGGCGGGCCGCTTCCAATCCGGCACCGCCGCGGGCGATCAGCGCTAGGCGAGCCCCGTGCCGGGCGAATTCACGCACTGCGGCTCGTCCGATTCCGCCGGAGGCTCCGGTGAGCACGACTACAGGACGGGGAGATTGATGTTTTGACATGGCGGGATCCGTTTTACCCAATGCTCAATCTGGGCAATTCGTTTTTATGAGCACATGGCACGTGTGGGGCGATTATATTCATACTCGCCCCGAGCGCATCGGAGAAGCGAAGCTTACGCGCGAGGACGACGCTGCCCGAGAGAACGCCAATGCGGGCGGTTTTGATTTCGATCTGCGCGTGCGTCGCGGCTTCGAACCATGGGCCGCCGTTTTCACCGGCGAAGATGACGCGGATCAAGATGCCGCATTTGCAAATTGCCCCATCGTCCGCGGCTGGCAACGCGTGGAGTAAGAGCCCGTGATCGCATCGCTGATTTTAAGCGCTGCCGTATCCGGCGGTGCGATTGCGCAGGGAAGTCAGCTGTACGCCGTTCACTGCGCAACCTGTCACGGCGTTACGTTGCAGGGTTCCAGCCAAGGTCCCCCGCTCATCACCGTGCCTGCGCGCAACGTCGATTTCATGCTGCAAACCGGCCGGATGCCGGCCGCTATTCCGTTCGAACAAGAGGAGCACCGCGTTCCCTCGTTTCCGCCGGCGCAGATTGCTGCGCTGGTTGCATTCGTCGCTTCGAAATCCAGCGCAGAAAAGACGTTGCCGGTGGTCGGCGCCGGTGATGCAAAAAAAGGCCGTGAGGTCTTCGCTGAAAACTGCGAGCAGTGTCACGCGGCTACCGGACATGGCGATTCGGTCGGCTATCAGGACGTAGCGCCCGAGTTGATGGATGACACGCCCCGGGAGATTGCCGAGGCCGTTCGTATGGGGCCCGACGTCATGCCGAAGTTCGGGCCGAAGATCATTGCGGACCAGCGCTTGAACGATCTGGTTGCGTACATTCAATTCTTGCAGCACGGACAATACAATCCGGGAGGCCTGCAACTGGCGAATTTTGGTCCCGTGCCCGAAGGTTTTATCGCATGGGTTATTGGTTTAGGACTACTCGTATTGCTGGTGCGCCGCATCGGCACCACGGAGTAACCGCCCGTCTGCCGCCGCGGTGACGGCGGTTCATCGTTTGCCCCCCAATACCCGGTGTAAGACCAATAGATGAACGCAAGCAAATTTTTGCTGCAGCGATTGGTCGAGTGGGGCGTAAAACGCATCTACGGTTATCCGGGCGACGGCATAAACGGCTTAATCGGTGCACTGGAAGATTTCACCGATGAGCTCGAGTTTATTCAGGTGCGCCACGAGGAGATGGCCGCGTTCATGGCGTGTGCGCATGCAAAATTTACCGGGGAAGTCGGCGTGTGCATGGCCACTTCAGGACCCGGCGCGATTCATTTGCTCAACGGCTTGTACGATGCAAAAATGGACCACGTGCCCGTGGTGGCTATCGTCGGCCAAGCCGCGACGATGGCCATGGGCGGCTCGTATCAGCAAGAAGTCGATCTGCAGACGCTCTTCAAGGACGTGAGCGAGTACAATTATACGATTTCAAGCACGACGGCGACGCGGCATATCGTCGACCGCGCATTTCGTACGGCTATGGGCTTACGCGGCGTCGCCACGGTGATATTCCCAAAGGACTTACAGGAAGAACCGTACGAAGAGCCGCCGCGCAAACACAATACCGTACACAGCGGCGTGGGCTTCTCGGCCCCAATGGTGATTCCGCGTCTGCACGATTTGCAGCGCGCCGCAGACGTGCTCAACAACGCCTCGAAAGTGGCGATCCTCGCAGGCGCCGGCGCAAAAGGCGCGACCGATCAACTGATCGCGGTAGCCGACAGACTGCAGGCGTGTTGTGCCAAGGCGCTTTTAGGAAAGGACGTTCTGCCGGATGATCTTCCTTGGGTGACCGGGACGATCGGTCTGCTGGGAACGCGACCGAGCTCCGACATCATGGAGCAGTGCGATGCATTGCTCCTGGTCGGCACCAGCTTTCCGTATGCCGAATTCTTACCGAAAGACGGTACGGTTCCGGGCGTGCAAATCGATATCGATCCGCGCAATATCGGGTTGCGCTATCCCACCAGCGTGAACCTTATCGGCGAGGCGTCCGATACATTGCAGGCGCTGCTGGCGCATCTCTCCCAAAAGAGCGAGGCTTCGTGGCGCGAAAGCATCGCAAAAAATAAAGAGGAATGGTACGCGATCGAGGACGACCGGGCCCATCAGCCGGCCGATCCCATCAATCCGCAGCTGTTGTTTTCGGAACTGAACAACCTGTTGCCCCAGGACGCGATCGTTACGGGCGATGCCGGCACGCCCACGAATTGGATGGCGCGGTACCTCATGGTGCGCCGCGGGATGAAGATGTCGCTTTCCGGCAGCCTTGCGACAATGGGATCCGCGGTACCGTACGCAATCGCCGCGAAGTTCGCCTATCCCAACCGCTGCGTTATCGCCTTGCCCGGCGACGGCGCCATGCAGATGAACGGCATCAACGAACTCATTACGGTTTTCAAATACTGGAGGAAGTGGAGCAATCCGCAGATCATTTTCTTCGTGCTCAATAACACCGACTTGAACCAAGTCACGTGGGAACAGCGAATTCTCTCCGGAACGCCGCGCAATATGGAAACCCAGCCCCTGCCCGACTTTCCGTACGCGAGCTTCGCCGAGTCGCTCGGCTTCGTCGGCATTCGAGTGGAGCGCCCCGAACAAGTTCGGGCGGCCTGGCAGAAAGCGCTTGGGGCAGATCGCCCGGTCGTGCTCGAAGCCGTGGCGAGCGGAGATGTGGCAACATTGCCCCCGCACATTTCCCGCGAACAGGCGATGCATTTCCTCAAGGCGATGACCGCCGGAGACCCGCAAGAGCGCGGCGTGCTTACACAATCTATCAAGCAGATGATCGCGGGCGTTATCCCGCACCGATCCGAAGAACGCGCTAAGAAAGGAGATACGTGAGGACTGCGCGAGCCGTCCGCGCCGACTATCCGATAAAAACCGTTCGAGCCAGGGCATACCGGATTCCGGTGCAGCAGCAACCGCACGAATCCGACGGCACGCTTACGTGGAATTCTACGACGATGGTCCTGGCCGAAATCGCCGCGGGCGATGTGACGGGAATCGGATACACGTATGCCGATGCGTCGGCCGCGCACCTGATTAACGGCATGCTTGCCGGTTCTCTCCAGGGAGAAGATGCGCTCGCAACGCCCGCGCGCTACGCGCAAATGTGCGCGGCGATCCGCAACAACGGTCGAGCCGGTATAACGGCGATGGGCGTATCCGCGCTCGATATCGCGTTGTGGGATCTCAAAGGAAAGGTACTGGAAACGCCGGTATTCGCTTTGCTCGGATCGGCGCGCACCAGTGTGCCCGTCTACGGGAGCGGCGGTTTTACGTCGTACACCGTGCAGCGGCTTCAAGAGCAGCTCGCCGAATGGGCCTGCGATATGCGGATTCCTCGCGTAAAAATGAAGGTCGGCCGGGAACCGGCCGCGGACGCGGACCGGGTTGCCGCTGCTCGTGCGGCGATTGGCGCGCAGGCGGAGCTGTTCGTGGACGCAAACGGCGCCTATGTGGTCGAGCAAGCTCTTGAAATGGCTCAGCGTTTCGCCGAAAGCCGCGTGACGTGGTTCGAGGAGCCCGTGTATCATAACGATCTGCAGGGGAATGCCCGGGTGCGCGCGCACGTGCCGCCCGGCATGGAAGTAAGTAACGGCGAGTATGGCTACGCGCCGCACGATTTCATGCACATCATCGAGCAGGGCGCCGCCGACGTTTTGCAAGCGGACGTGACTCGCTGCGGCGGTTATACCGGATTCCTGGCCGCGGACGCGCTGTGCTTGGCTCATAATGTACCGCTCTCGAGCCACTGCGCTCCGTACGTTACACTGCAAGCCGCGGCGTCGGCGAAAATGCTCCGTCATGTGGAGTTTTTCTACGACCACGTCCTCATCGAACAGCGTTTTTTTGACGGTACGTTGCAGCCGCAGGGCGGAACGCTTACCCCATTTGCGGACCGGCCCGGCATCGGTCTGGAATTCAAAGCCGCGGACGCGCAGGAGTATCTGGTGTGATAAAAATCCTTGAAACCGGCGCAAGTCAACGGCAGCCGGCGAGTGCAAACGGGCCCGCCGAGCATATCGACTACGAGGCGTTGTACGCGGAGCTTCGGGACGCAGTGCGCGGCGAAGTTCACGTTAGTGATGCATACCGCGCGATGTACTCGACCGATGCCGCGAATTACCGCCAAATTCCGATCGCCGTCGTTTTGCCCAAGGATGCCGGCGACGCGCAGCGAGCGATGCAGATTTGCCATGCGCATGGCGCGCCGGTAACGCCGCGCGGCGGTGGAACCAGCTTGACGGGAGCCAGCTGCAACACCACCGTGATATTCGATTACAGCAAATACATGAACCACATTCTGGAGATCGACTACGAACGCGCAATTGCGCGCGTCGAACCCGGAGTGGTATTGGACGACCTTCGAGCGGAAGCGGAGCGGCACGGTTTGACGTTCGGTCCCGCACCGTCTACGCATAACCGCTGCGCGATCGGCGGGATGTTCGGTAACAACGCATGCGGCATGCCCGCGCAATTTTCCGGAAGAATGGAGGAAAACGTTTACGACGCGCAGGTTCTTCTGTATGACGGAACGCGCATGCGTGTAGGACCCACGCCGCCGCATCGTCTGGAAGCGATTATTCGGGACGGCGGCCGCGAAGGAGAGATTTACGCACGGCTGCGGGACATCGCCGATCGCTACGGTACGCTGGTCGAGGAACGCTTTCCAAAGATTCCCCGGCGGGTTTCGGGTTATAACCTGAACGAACTTTCGCGGACGCAGGGGTTCAACGTGGCCCGCGCGCTTACGGGCAGTGAAGGCACAATAGTGCACGTGCTCGAGCTGACGCTTCGCTTGGTCCCACATCCACCATGCACGGCAATGGCGATTGTCGGCTTTGAAGACATTGCAACTGCGGGCGATCACGTTCCGTATTGCAACACGCACATGCCGTATGCTTTGGAAGGCATGGACGAAACGCTTTTTCAGCACATGCAGGAAAAGGGCCAGAACCCGCACCGGCAACACGAGCTCTTCCCGGAGTGGCATGCGTGGCTGATTTTACACTTCGGCAGCTCGACCGAAGCGCAAGCCGAAGAGAAAG
>DASRSF010000017.1:0-6673 GCA_035656615.1 Vulcanimicrobiaceae bacterium
CGCGACGGCGTCTCCGTTGCGCAGCGGTATCGGTCCGGTGATGTCGACGTTGTCCTCCACGGTGAACGTTCCGGCAGAATGCACAGCGATGACGAAGCCTTCATGCATTCCACTGTACGAGCGGCGCAGTCCGAGCACGCGGCGTACGACGCCTCTATCCCGCACTTCTACGAAGCGCGCGCCGCGATTGCACGCGCTCAGAGCGCTGCCGATCGTGACGGGCGAACCGGACGCGCATGCGGTGGGCATCGCCGCAAACAGCAGCAGCGCGCCGGCATTAATCGAGCTTCGAAAATCCATATAGGCGTTGCGCCACGATATAGTTCCATACGGCTTCGGGAACCAAATAGCGCACCGAACGGCCTTGCGAAAGAAGCGTGCGCACCAGGGTCGAGCTTTCGGGTAATTCGGGGAGATGCAAGGTGCGCACGCGCGATCGCAGAGCAGGTGGAACTGCAGCCAAAACGCGTCCCACCGCCTCGCCGCTGGTTCCCGTGCGGGGCGCGATAACGAAGGAGTCAAGCGACTCCAAAACTTCTTCAAAACGTACCCATGTGTTGCTCGCCAAGGAATCAGCGCCCGTGATGAACGTGAACGCGGCGCCCGGATATTTCGCATGTAACTTCGGCAATAGATCCGCGGTGAAGCCCGTGGAATCGGCTCGGAGATCGGTGTCGTCGAGTGCGAACGCCGGATTTGCGTCGATTGCGCCCAAGATCATTGCGCAACGGTGCTCGGGCGCTGCTTGCGGACGTGCGCGATAGTGCATGGTGTTGGTAGGCACGAAGAGTACGCGATCCAAATTCTCGGATATGCGCGCGGATTCGGCAACGAACAAATGAATGTTGTGGATGGGATCGAAGGTCCCCCCGAAGATCCCGAGCTTCATTCCGGAAACTGCCGCGCCGTCAACTATACAAGAACTCGAAGCTGCCGATGCGCACCGTGTCGCCTTCGACCGCGCCCATCTCGCGAAGTTTCTTATCGACTCCCATCTTTGCCAGAATCTGCTCGAAGCGCGCTAATCCCTCGTCCGATTCGAAATTCGTCATTGCGGCCAGCCGCTCGACCCGCTCTCCGCTGATCACGAAGGCGTCATCATCTTTACGGATGGTAAACGGGTCGGACGGCCGCAATACGATGTGCGCGGGCTCCGGTAGGGCGATCTGCGGCAACGGCGCTTGCTGGATCGCCGTCCAGACCGCGTACATCAAGTCTTGCACGCCTTCCCCCGTTGCTGAACTGATGCCGCGAACCTGCGCAAACCGCGTTTGCAACTCGGCCAAACGCTCCCGAGCATCGGGCAGATCGATCTTCGAAACGACGATGAACGTGGGCCTTTCAACCAGGTCCGGCTTCCACGCGCGCAGCTCATTTTCGATGACTTCTTTGCCGGCGAGCAATTCTTCGAGCGGCTGCGCGCCGTCGAGCAGGTGCACCAAAACGCGCGTGCGCTCAATGTGGCGCAAAAACTGATCGCCCAGTCCAGCCCCCAGATGTGCGCCTTCGATGAGGCCCGGCACGTCGACGATCACGAACGATTCTTCATCGGAGACGCGTACGACGCCGAGCTGCGGCTCCAAGGTCGTGAACGGGTAATCGGCAATTTTCGGCCTTGCTGCGGAGACGACCGAAAGCAGCGTGGATTTTCCCGCGTTCGGCAAACCGACGATGCCGCAATCCGCCAGCAGGCGCAGTTCCATACGGAGCGCGCAATGCTCACCGGGTTCACCTTTTTCGGCGAAACGCGGCGCCTGGCGCGTGCTGGTAGCGAAGTGCTGATTACCCAGACCACCGCGCCCGCCCTTGGCGACGACGACCCGCTCCCCAGGCCGCTGGAGATCCCACAAGAACGCCTCGCTGCCGTCTTGCGGCGTGCGATAGACCAGCGTGCCGACCGGTACGTGCACGATGAGGTCGACGCCGCTGCGTCCCGATTTGTTTGACGTACCACCCGGCTTGCCGCTCTCGGCCGCGAATTGGCGCTTGAAGCGGAACTCGACCAGCGTTGAAAGCTCGGGTGAGGCTTCGAGTACGACGCTCCCGCCATGGCCGCCGTCACCGCCCGCCGGGCCGCCTTTGGGAATGTACTTCTCGCGACGCCAGGCGACCAGGCCGTCGCCGCCGTTGCCGGCCGCGATCGTGATGTTCGCTTCATCGATGAATTGCACGCCTGCTTGCGCCCCAAATCAAAAGAGGACCCGGAGGTCCTCTCTATTCCTCAACCGGCAAAGGCTATGCAGCCGGACGAACGTGGATGTGCTTGCGATTCCGATGGGTCGCAAACTCCACGAAACCTTCGCTCAGCGCGAACAGCGTATGGTCCTTGCCGATACCGACATTATCGCCGGGATAGAACTGCGTCCCGCGCTGGCGTACGATGATGTTTCCGGCAAGCACGTGCTGGCCGCCGAATTTTTTGACGCCGAGCCGCTGCGCGTTCGAATCGCGGCCGTTACGCGTGGAGCCCGCGCCTTTCTTGGACGCGAAAAGTTGAAGGTCGAAGAGGAACATAGCCGCGCTAGTTTATCAGAGGGCGGCGGGTCCGTCAAATGGCTTTTGCGTGCTCACGGCTGGGCTATCGCCATCGCGTAGAAAATGCCGCCGCTCCAGAATCCGGTGGCGGTAATGGTGCGGCCCACGTAGAGGTTTTGGGCAGCGCCGCGGTCCATCGCCTGCGCGTCGTCGACGACGATGGTGCGGCGATCTGCTAGCCGCACCGTCAGGCGGGAGCTGTCCATGCCCGCGATGACCCCGGCGATGGTGAGGTTCCCTGCCCCGGGCGGGTATCCGTTGCCGGTGGCCACGACCTGCGGCTTGGCTAACGCGGCGTTGAGCACCGTAGCAAAATCGCGCAGCGTCCACTCGCCGCGCACCCGCAAGCGCGTGAGCTCCAGCGCATTTTGGGGCGGAAGAATATAGACGCGATCCGTTGTAACGGCCAGCGGAATGCCGGCCATCTCCACCAGGCGCAGCGTCGCCCGATTGAAACGCCCCGAGGGATAGGCGTAGGAGTCAACCGGCTCGTGCAGACGGCTGCGCAGCTGCGCCACGCACGTGTCGATCTGATACGCCTGCTGCTCGACCGGCATCGCCGACAGATCGTCGTGCGCAACGCCGTGCGCGGCGACGTCCATCCGCAGCTGCGCCATCCGCTCGACCAGCGGCCAGGTGAGATGACGCGGACGGCCCAGCTCCCCGGTCACGATGTAGAACGTGGCGCTTGCGTCGTACTTGCGCAGGATGGGCAGCGCGTACGTGTACTGGTCGGCGTACCCGTCGTCGAACGTGAGAACGACCGTACGCCGGACGTCTTCGTGCAACTGCAGCCGGCGTTCCAACTCCGCCACGCTGATCGCTGCGATACCTTGCGCCTTGAGATACGCCAGCTGCGAGGTAAGCTGGCTGGGCGATACGGTGAGTTCGCGCGAGACACGATCCGCGCCCAGGCCCGGATCGACGCGATGGTACATCAGGATCGGCGGGACGCCCACGGTCGCCGGCAGAGCAGGGGGACCGATCAGAAGCGCGAGCAGAAGCACGGGTACGAAGAGCAGCATTCAGAGGGTTCTTTCGTAAAAGGGTCCCGGTTGGACCCGCCGTAAAGTGTCGGACGTTTTGGATGTTTCGCGAAACGCCCGGCCGACCAGACGCCGCGTGGTGGTGACCGGTCTGGGTGCCGTCACGCCGCTGGGCAACAATAAGGACGAATTCTGGCGCAGACTGACCGCGGGCGAAAGCGGCGTGGGTCCCATCACCGTTTTCGATACGACGGATTTTTCCACGCGCTTTGCCGCGGAAGTCAAAGACTTCGATCCCGAAGCCCTTATCGGGAAGCGCGAGGTCAAACGCATGGATCGCTTCTCCCAATTTGCGCTTGTGGCGGCACGCGAAGCGCTGCAAGATTCGGGGCTCTCGCTCTCCGAGCCGGGCCTGCTGGAAAGCGCGGGCGCGATTATCGCAACCGGCATCGGCGGAATACTGACGTTCTGGGCGAGCTCTGAAAAAGCCAATCGCGACGGCACCTGGTCTAAGGTGACGCCGTTCTTCATTCCGATGCTTATGGCAAACGCGGCATCCGCGCAAATTTCCATGGCGTTCGGCCTGCGGGGTCCGCTCTTCGCCGTTTCAAGTGCGTGCGCCAGCGGTAACGATGCGATCGCCACGGCATATAACTACGTCGCGCTGGGCGATACCCCCGTGATGGTCTGCGGTGGCAGTGAAGCGACCATTTCTCCGCTGGCCGTCGGCGGATTCTGTTCGATGAAAGCGATGTCGACGCGCAACGACGATCCGCAGCGCGCCAGCCGGCCGTTCGACAAAGAACGTGACGGGTTCGTTCTGGGCGAGGGCGCCGGCATCGTCGTGCTGGAGGATTTGGAACACGCGCAAGCGCGCGGCGCGCGTATCTATTGTGAAGTGCTCGGATACGGGCAGTCGGCGGACGCGTACAACTTGGTCGCACCCGACCCGGAAAGTAAAGGCGTTGAGATCGCGCTGCAGCGCGCGATAGCCGGCGCGAACATTCGTCCGCAAGACATCGACTACATCAATGCGCACGGGACCTCCACCCCGCAGGGCGATGCGGCGGAATCGCAAGCGATCGAACGGGTCCTGGGCGCCGATACGCGCGTTGCGGTAAGTTCCACCAAGTCGATGCACGGGCACGCGCTCGGCGCAGCGGGCGGCATCGAAGGCGTGGCCACCATACTCGCGGTGTACAACGACATCATGCCGCCCACGATCAACTATGAGTTTCCGGACCCCGACTGTCCGCTCGATTATGTCCCAAACATCGCTCGAAGCGCGCCCGTCAACGTCGCTCTTTCGAACTCGTTCGGTTTCGGCGGCCATAATAGCGTTTTGGTCTTCGGCAAAGTCCGGTAGCGCGTGGCCGGCGAACAGCGTCGGCGCCGTCTGCGGGCGCTGTTGTCCCTGGCCGGCGTTCCGCCCGCCGCGCTGGATCGCCTCGACGCCGCCTTCGTACACGAAAGCGCCGCGAAGGAACAGCAAACGCTCTCGAACGAGCGATTGGAGTTTCTTGGAGATGCCGTACTTGGATTGGCTGCCGCGACGTGGCTGTACGCAACGTATGCCGATGAGAAAGAAGGCGTGCTTGCCAAACGCAAGGCGGCAATCGTGAGCGACAATGCAATCGCGGTGACCGCCCGCAGGCTGGGCTTCGGCGAGTTGCTGCAGCTGGGCGCCGGTGAGAGCGCGCACGGCGGCCGGGATCGCACCTCGATCCTTGCCGATGCGTTCGAAGCCTTTGTCGGCGCGGTTTTTCTGGAATGCGGCTTCGAGGGGGCGCTTGCGTTCATCGAACGCGAACACGTCTCCAACGTCGATCACCAGAGCGCCGCGCTCGCCGATCCCAAGACGCAGTTGCAGGAGCTCACGCAAGCGCGTCTGGCGTGTGCCCCGGTGTACCGGGAACGAGGGGAGGGGCCGCCGCACCTTCGCCTGTTCACCTCCACGGTGACAATAAACGGCGAGGCGCTCGGAACGGGGACCGGGCCGTCGAAGAAAGCCGCTCAGCAACACGCGGCAGCGCAAGCCCTGCTCATCCTTCAGGACCGCTTGAATGCATCTTAAACGTATCAAGACTTTTGGTTTCAAAACGTTCGCCGAACCGACAACGCTGGAATTTTCCGGCGGTATCACGGCGATCGTCGGGCCGAACGGTTCGGGCAAGTCCAACCTCATCGACGCATTCCGCTGGGGCCTGGGCGAGCAGAGCAGCAAGAGCCTGCGCTCCGGGAAGATGGAAGACGTCATTTTTGCGGGCAACGACAAGCGCAAACCGCTGGGTTTAGCCGAAGTGTCCATTACCTTCGACAACAGCGATCATCAGTTGCCGATCGATTTTAGCGAAGTCGAGATTACCCGGCGCGCGTATCGTGCCGGCGAGATCGAGTACTACATCAACCGCAATCAATGCCGGCTTCGCGACATCCTGGATTTACTTATGGGCACGGGGCTGGGCCCCGGATCCTACTCCATCGTCTCGCAGGGGCAGATCGACGCGATCCTGACCAGTAAGCCCGCCGACCGGCGCGCGCTTTTCGAAGAGACCGCCGGCATTGCGAAGTTTTTGGCGCGTAAGAACGAGTCGTTGCGGCGCCTGGAACAAACCGAACAAAACGCGATACGTATCAACGACCTGATATCGGAATTGGAACGCCGGATACCGGAACTCGATACGCAGGTTCGCCGCGCGAAGCGCTATCGTAAACTCAGCGCGCGCGTACGCGATTTGGAAATTCTCTCGTATATTCGCGCGAGCGCGTCACGGCGCGAGGAGCGCGAACGCCTACGCAGCGAGCTGGAGCGCAACGAAGAACTGCGCAGTGCCGCCGCCGCTCGAGCTGCCGCGCTTGGTGCGCAGCTCGCGCAAGCGCGCACGCGCGCGTACCAGCACGAGCTGCACCTTGAAGAAGTGCGCGGACAGGCGCAAACGGAGCGCGCGGAGATGGCGCGCATCGAAGCCGAACATGCGGCCGGCGTTGCGCGCCTGCAAGCGCTTGAAGCGCAAAATACGCAGACCTCGGAAGATGCGGAACGCGTGCTTCGCGAGCGCGAGCAATTGGAACGCGTCATCGCCGATCTGGAGTCGCGCATTGCGCCGCTCTCGCACGAGGTCGACACGGCCCGTGAGCGTGAGTTGCAGGAG
>DASRSF010000018.1:0-3931 GCA_035656615.1 Vulcanimicrobiaceae bacterium
GATCGAATGTCGAAATATTCCACGACCATTCCATTGGGCTCCAGATGACGCGCGTACCACATGAGCGATTCGCGGGCAAACTCCGGATTGACATAGTCGGCGCCGAAGGCATACCAACAGGTGTCGCGCGCGACGCTGTTGTTTGAGCGCGTCGGATCGTTCACGAAACACCAGCCTTGAGTGGTCAATGTTTGCGTGCGCAGCATGTTGGCTTTGGCCCACAGCACGCCTCGGTTCACTTCCGGGTCCGGCGTCATGACGACCGCCCGGTTCAACATGACCTCGTAATAGGCGTGCGTTGATTCACGGGCCTCATCCGCGTCCGGCAATGCGGCAAAGGCCTTCAGCGCGGCCGCCTCGCCTTCCAGCGAAAAACTCAGTAGGAAATAGAATTCGGCCTGATCGCCGGGGCGGATGCGATGGGCCAGATGAAAAATGCCTATTGGGTCGTCTGCTTCATCGAGCACCGTATTTGAGAGCTCCCCGGGAAATTGAGCCGCGCTGGTCTTTGCAGTGTCCAACGTGACTTCGTAACTCGCCGGACGCACCGAACAACCGGCTATCCGTACAAAGTCCGGCCGCTCGTCATTACGCACGACAAATGCATGGCGCCGCGCGTCATATGAGGTGCGCCCGGTTGAATTCAAACCGCCTTTAAGCCGCAAGGACGCATACGTCGCCATCTCGATGGTTTCGCCCGATTCGTTACGCAGGCGAACCGCGTAGTACGCTCCCGGAGGATCGACCTGATGGCGCCCGTCTCGCGGTGCGCTGCTTAAGATAAAGATGTCCTCGTGAACCGTGACTCCGTTACTCAACTCAAATAGGTGCTCTTGCCGGTACGGATGGATCGTGAAATCGCCCGGCGCAGCGACCAGCGGGATGCCGCTGCCGGGATTCCAGTGGTGCAGCACCAGCGCGCCGAAGGCATCGGTTCCCGCCTGGGGTGAATACACTTTGCGCAGCGCGCCGGTGGCCTTGATGAGCAGCGTGGCCTTCGGCCCTCCAAGCGTGCTTCCGACCGCCATTTCGCGGTCGGAGATTGTGTATTTCGATAGTTGGTGTCCGGCGCCGGAGATGCGTGCGATCATAGACTTCCGGAGTTTTTACTCATGCCGCCGTCGATAAAAAGCGATGCTCCGGTTACGTACGACGCTTCTTCCGAAGCCAAATACACGCACATTGCGGCTACTTCGTCCGGCTGGCCCATGCGCCGTAACGGTATCTCCTCCAGCAATTTCTCGTGTTTGCCCGGATCGCGCTTCACGTTCTTGTCCATCGGTGTATCTATTGCCCCCGGGCAAACGTTATTTACCGTAATCTTGTACGGCGCGAGCTCAACTGCGAGCGTCCGCGCCAACATGCGAACTCCCGCTTTGGCGGCGCAATACGGCGCGTTCTTGGGCATGGCGATTTCTTCATGGATGGACGAGATGTTGATGATGCGTCCGCCGCGGCCGCCATCCACCATTCGTTTGGCGGCGGCTTGGGTGCATAACCACACGCCGGTCAGATCGGTGGCGATGACTTTTTCGTAGACCTCAAGCGGCATCTCGAGAAACGGGTGTTCCTCCTCGGTGCCCGCGTTGTTGACCAAAATATCCAGACGGCCATACCGCCGGATCGCCGTCTCGATCAACACGGCGACCTCGCCGGCTTTGGTAATGTCGGCACCGACCGGGAACGCTTCACCGTTTCCATCCCCGTTGATCTGCGCCGCCAGACTGGTGGCGGGGGACGCATCGCCGTGATAATCGATGATGACGTTTGCGCCCTCACGTGCGAACGCCTGAGAGATCGCTTTGCCGATCCCGGTATCGCCGCCCGTCACGATCGCCACCTTGCCGGTCAGCCGTTGCCCCGTCTCGCGCGTAATGACGGCCTTTTCAACGCGTACACCAAAGGCAGCCAACAAATTTTTCATCTCAGTGGTCTCCTCCGGCCCGGCGAAGTCCCCAAATCACCAGAGTAACGGCCACTGCCCCGACTGCTATGGCGGAATACCCCGCGAGAATGGTTTTGGTTCTTCGCGCGCGTTCATCTGGAATGAATTCGCGCTCGGGGTACTGCTCGCGCGACACCTGACCAGCCGGCTCCCGCAACGCAAGCGCCATCACCTCGGCCGGATGCAGTGCCCGGCGATCCGTTGTCTGCATGATCTGCTCGCGGCAGCTGAACCCGTCGGCGACCACAAGCGTGCTCGCCTGCGCGGATCGCACCTTCGGCAAAAGAACGCGCTCGCCGCACGCAATAGACATCTCGTAGTGATCCTTTTCGAAACCGAACGCGCCCGCCATGCCGCAGCAACCGCTCTGCAACGTTTCGTGATCGAGACCCATTTGCTCGAACACGTGCTTCTCCGCAGTTGGATCGAGCACGGATTTCTTGTGGCAGTGCTCGTGAACGATCGCCCGGCGCGTAAGTTTGGGCGGCTCGTACCCATTGTCCCGTTCGGCTTTTTTCCTCAAGAAGGTTTCGAGCATGAACGATTGCGCGGCCAGGCGGTTGGCATCGATATCGTTGCCGACCATGTTCTGCATCTCGTCTTTGATAACGGATAAACAGCTGGGCTCGAGCGCGACGACCGGTACGCCTTCGCGGATAAACGGCCGTAAATCGTTCAGTATCGCCCGCACTTGCCGCTCCGCCCGGTCGAGCAGTCCATAATCGTACAGGGGACGGCCGCAGCAAATTTGATGCGGCGGAATGAGCACCAAGTACCCCGCGTGTTCCAACACTTCCACGGCCGCTTGCGCCGTTTTGGGGTGAAAATAGTTATTCCAGGTATCCACCCACAGAATCACGCGCTCGCCGTGCGGATGAAGCGGCTCGTGTTGTTCGAACCAGCTGCGAAACGTGTAATCCGCGAACATCGGAATACGCCGCTGCGGCGCGATTCCGGCAACGGCTTTTGCCAGCGTGCTGAAGGGTGGTGCCTGCGTGAGAAAGTTTGCCACCCACGGGAGCTTGCAGGCGATGCGAGCCCACTCGAACATATAGCCGAAAAGGAACATGTGCAGCGGCCGCAGGCGCCCTTCGTAATAATGGTACAGGAACTCTGCCTTGTACGTCGCCATATCGACGTTGACAGGACATTCATGTTTGCAGCCTTTACAGGCCAAACAATACTCCAACGACTCCTTGACTTCTTCGTCTTTCCAACCGCCTTTGAGCGGATTGCCTTGCAGCATCTCAAAGAGCAGACGGGCGCGCCCGCGCGTAGAGTATTTCTCTTCTTTGGAAACCATATAACTGGGGCACATCGTGCCTTTGTCGTGCTTACGGCAAACGCCCGCGCCCACGCAGCGATTGGCGGCATAGGCGAAGCTGCCGTGGTCTTCTTTTAGGCGCATTTTCGTGGGCGGATCCCACGGCTGGTAATCGACGCCCCAGCGCAGATGCTCATCGATGCGGTAGGGACGAACGACTTTTCCGGGGTTCATCTTGTTTTGCGGATCGAACGCCGTCTTGAATTCCCAAAACGCCTGCACGAGTTCATCGCCGAACATGATCGGGAGCAGTTCACCGCGGATCTGGCCGTCGCCGTGTTCGCCCGAAATAGACCCTTCATACTTCACGACGATATGAGCCATTTCGTGTACGAATTTGCGGTATTTTTCAATCCCGTCCTTGGTAAACAAATCGAAGTTCAAACGGCAGTGCACGCAGCCTTGGCCGAAGTGCCCGTAGACCGATGCGAAATAGCCGTACTCTTCCATCTTTTTCTGGAACTCACGCAGATAACGGCCTAAATGCTCCGGCGCCACGGCCGCATCTTCCCAGCCCGGATAGAACTCGGGCTGATCCGGGATTTTCGCATTGACTCCCAAGCCGGCTTCGCGAATTTCCGTTACCTCGCGCACGAGATGCGGGTCGCCGGTGGCAAACGCGCCGCGTATCACACTGCTTTCGCGCTGAATGCCGTCAACGA
>DASRSF010000019.1:0-6654 GCA_035656615.1 Vulcanimicrobiaceae bacterium
GATAAGGACCGCGGCGATCTCGAGATTCAGTTGAACGCCTCTCCCGGCAACGTGGGAGCGGCCGTAACGATCGTGCGCGACGAACTCGAGCGGTTGCGAACCACGCCGATTAGCCAGGACGAACTTACCGAAGCGAAAGTGCGATTGGTCTCTGAAGCACTGCTTGACGAAGCTTCGGCGAGCGGCCAGCGCGACGAGCTGCTAGAAATTGGAGAGAACCACTTGCCCCTGGATTATTTCGCAACATTGTCCACCAGATATGCCGACATCACGCCGACCGACGTGCAGAGGGTTGCGAAAGAATATCTGCAACCCGATCGGCTTATCGAAGTGTTCGCCGGTCCTGTGGGTCCGTGGTCAAGCGGCTCGCTATGAGTGAGATCGTAACGGTAAATCCGGCCACGGGGGCGGAAATCGAACGCCTTCCCTATATGAGCGAGGAAGAGATCGATGAGCGCTTGGATACGGCGCGTTCAGGTTTCCAAGCGTGGCGCAAGCGCAGCTTCGCAGAGCGCTCGCGGCTGCTCGAACAGATTGCGGTCAAGCTTCGGGCTGAGCGTGACCGGCTGGCGGAAACTGCCGTGCGCGAAATGGGCAAACCCGTGGTGCAGGCCCGCGCCGAGGTTGAAAAATGCGCGTGGGCGTGCGATTATTTCGCGCAGCACGGCGCCGCGTATCTGGCTGACCGCGAAACCGAAAGCAATGCGTCGCGCAGTTTGATTGCGTTTCGGCCGCTCGGGGTGATCTTTGCGATCATGCCGTGGAATTTTCCGTACTGGCAGGTCTTCCGCGCGGCCGCACCGGCGCTCATGGCCGGAAACAGCATGGTCCTCAAGCACGCCGACGGCACGACCCGCTGCGCGCTCGAAATCGAACGCGTCTTTACCGAGAGCGGGTCGCCTGCGGGATTGTTTCAAACGCTGCTGATCAATCACGATGATGCCGATGCCCGAATTGCGGACGAGCGCATCGCCGGCGTCACGCTGACGGGCAGCGAGCGCGCGGGCGTTGCCGTTGCGAGCGCGGCCGGCAACGCACTCAAAAAATGCGTGCTGGAACTCGGCGGATCCGACCCATTCGTCGTTTTCGCTGACGCGGATTTGGATGCGGCGGTGGAATACGCCGTGAAGGCCCGCTTTCAAAACAACGGTCAGAGTTGCATTGCGGCCAAACGCTTCATCATCGAAGACGCACTGTACGACCGTTTTGTGCGGCGTTTCGCCGAAGCAGCCGCCGCGCAAATCGTGGGCGACCCGATGAATGAGGCAACCCAAATCGGCCCGCTGGCGCGCGCCGACCTGCGTGACACACTCGCGCAACAGGTAACGCAAAGCGTCGTGGACGGCGCACGCATCGTCACCGGAGGACACGCCCGCGAAGGCGCAGGCTACTTCTTCGACCCAACCGTTGTTGCCGATGTGGAAGTTACTGCCCCGATGTTCGAACAGGAAACATTTGGGCCCGCGGCCGCCGTGGTTCGCGCGCGCGATGAAGAACACGCTCTCGAATTGGCCAACCGCTCAAATTTTGGCCTGGGTGCGAATTTGTGGACGCGCGAAACAGAACGCGCGCTGCGGTTTTCCGAGAATGTGGAAGCGGGAATGGTCTACATTAACGGCATGGTCGCGAGCGATCCGCGTTTACCGTTCGGCGGCGTGAAGCGCAGCGGCTATGGACGCGAACTCTCGTCGTTCGGCATCCATGAGTTCGTTAATATCCAGACCGTCTGGGTCGGACCCGAGCGTAAGCAGGCGCGGGACGGCGCAACTGCAGCTGCGGCCAGCGTCCCATCCGAGTAACGCCGCGGCGCATCAGCTCACCGGTTGCAACAACGGATGACGTCATCAAGCCAAGGATGAGCAGGTTCACCAGCAAAATCAGCACGAGCAGAATGCTGGAGGGCCGGCCGGTTGCCAGAAGGCTCTTGCAATAGAGCTCGAACGGCAAAGCGGCCAGCCACACGGTCGCGTCGATGACGGCGACGTACGCTGCTAAGTAGGTTGATGAGATTCGTAAGACCACCGCTCGCATAGGACCATTCTCCTACCCTGTGCGTCGGTGGCCCCAAACCCATAATTAGCTTATCGCGTATGCCGCCGCGGTTTTTCCGTCGGTTTGCGCGGGCTGTGCGTCTTGCGCGCCAACCAGTTGTTTGCGCCCGAAAAGAAACGCGCACCCATAGAGAAGCGCAATGATGATGAGCAGCGCGTGATATCCGACGATAAGTGAGGAATACTCTAGGATTCCGCCTACCATTGCACCCAGCAAATTCGCAGCAAAGGCTGATGTGGACGATCCCACGTCGCGGAAACGCTCCGCGAAGACGAGGTTGGCAAGAAATACCGGCATAAATGCCAAGCCGGCGGCCAGACAAAAACGAAGCGGCACGTTCAATGCCAGCAGATCTTGCTGCGGCACGGCGAACGCGAGTGCCAGCGTAGCGAAGAGCGCTATATAAAGCACGCCCGGGCGGGTAACGCGCACGCGCCGCGCGACCTCAATCGCCAAGTATACCGAGAGCAATATTCCAAAGAACACCAGCGCATTAACGAACCATGTCGTCCCGAACAGCAACGCGAACTGCACGACATTCTTTGTCTCGAGCAACAGAAAAGCGGCGCCCATAAAAAACAGGTCTACGTAGCCGCGCATCTGAGTAAATGGCCCTGCCACGCCGCGAATCAGGCCGAACGACGCGATTAAAATTGCGGCAATCGTAATAAGATACATCGTCGGGATGGAGCGGTGTTGCAGGTACACGAACGGATGATCGTCATCAACGACGTCGGATGTTGCTCCCGCCGTAGCGCTCCACATGGTGGGACAATTCAATGCGCCGGCCTGCCGGCTCACCATCAATAAGGCGAAGCGGCCGTAACGGCCAAACGAATCTAGGCAAGGTGCATGGCCGTATGTTGTTTGCAACGTCCCCGCAAGCCGGTCGATGAGCCAGTCTTCCCGGTAGAAATTATACATTCCGAAGGAACCGTTTGGAGTAAGGTGCGCGCGAGCGCTTTTCATCGCCTCAAGCGTGAACAGATAGCTCTCCAAGCGCAGCGACGATTGTCCCGCTACCAAGATCAGCGAATCCGGTAAGGCAAAGAGAATCAAATCGTAACGCGTACGGGCTTGCTGAAGAAACGCGCGCCCATCGTTTATGTGAACGGTGACGCGAGGATCATCATAGGGTCTGTTCGGGTTCATTGCACCGGCAACTTGGTATATGCGCGGATCGATCTCGACCGCATCGACGTGCTTGGCGCCGTTGGCGAGCGCAATAGCGACGTCGCCGCCGTTGCCCGCACCGATGATAAGAACGTTTCGCAATGGATTGCCGCGCAGGCGCTGATAGGGGTAGAAGTAGACCGGTTCGGTGGCTTTGCGCCGGGCAATTGACTCGATGACCTGATGGGGAATGCCGTTGACGTTCAACTCCTTGAGGCCCGGCGCCGCATTGAGGATAGAAATCTTATAATATGGCGACCAGTAGTTCCCGGGTTCAAAAGATTCATGCCCCAAGACGATGATAACGCCCGCTAGAGCGACGAGTTGCAGCAGACGCACGGAACGACCGTAGAGCAGCAGCATAACGCCGCACACCACGAGGCCCCAGAGAAGCGGTGGAGCGCTCGAAAAAGACAACAGTGAAAACACGGCGATGCCGGTCAAACTGCCGATGATGTCCAGGCGATAGGCTTCCAGAGGCTCGAACAGCGCAAAGGTACGTGCAACGCCTTGCGCGATGGACGCCATGATGACGGCCACCAAGGCGAACACAATGGGCAGCGTCGCCCAAATCGGCAGCCCGCTAGGATATCCGCCAAAGTAGATCAGCTGGGTTCCGGACCTGTCAATCTCAACCGGGTAACAGCTCACGAAAATGATCAACGCGCCCAGAGAGGTTGCAGCCCATGGAAAGAGATCGCTCTTTGACGTACCTCTAAGAAATCCAACTCCGATGCCTAGGAAGCTGCCCAAAAGTACAAAATTCGAGAAGTATGACAGGTAGACGATATTCGAGCCAAGCCACCGAATCAAGGCAAGCTCGACGAACAGCATCAGGAAGCTCAACAGTATTAGGCGGAATTTTGCGTTTTGCACAAGGTGTCTCAACATGTAGCTCCCATAATTTGCTCTAAGGTAAAGGTATGTTTAACGTGGTGCGCCCGGACCCGTGCACCACAACGAACCGCCGGCCACTCGCGGACAATGGTTGTAGACCAGCTGACTGCGCGGGACCACGTTCCACAATGTTCCAACGGCATTCTGGGCAGCAATTGCCGTCATGAAGCCAATAACAAAAAATAGCACTCGAACGGCATTAAGTTCATGCTTCATAAAGGCGCTCCGCAAACTTGTATGATTTGATTCGATGGCGTTCCATCGCCAATGTTAACAAGCTCACCAAAACCATCCCGGCGGCAATCCACGACGGGGCGCGTAACAGCCATGACGCGGCGCTTCCGCTTGACATGTAACGCTGATTCATCCATGCCCAGCTCGCCTCGGGGTAAGGCGCCGACAAGACATTACGCGGCAGATGAGTTCCTGCATAGGGAATGCTGGTAGCGGTGTGCCAGTAAACCACTCCAGCTGCGAAAGCGCATGCAATAAGGCCAACGGTCAAAGCCGCACCGGCGCGGTACCCTGAATAATGCCACGTGAGGTACGCGGCGACCGTAGCGGCCAGGACGACACGTGTAACCGGCCCGAACAGCATCGGCGTACCCAGCGCCCACCATGGGATCGCAAGCAATATGAGTGCAATGACAAAAACGTATCGTCGCTCGGTCCGGTGCAGCAGGATCAACAATACCAGCGGAATTGCTGCCGCAAATTCGGTCACGTGAATAAAAACGCCGCCGATGATCGAAAGCGCCGCCGGCACAGCCATCAGCAGTGCATCATCGTCGTACTTCTTGGCGACAATCGGTGCCGTCACAACGGCCAGGGCGATCATCGCAATGTACGAAATAGCGCCGGCGCGAAGCGCTAAAGAGTCCGAAGCACCCAACCAGTGCAATATCACGGATAAGCTCAGTTGGGCATCCGAGCCTATTTCGGACGCGGCGTGCGAAGGGAGGACGACCCGAACGTATTCCTCTAAACCGCCCACACCGGCCGTCAGTAGAAAAGCAATTGCCAATACGGACGTGACCGCCGCGAGATACACACGCGATTGCCTTACATAGACGAATCCCACAATCAACAGCGGAAGTCCGATGTGCGGCTCAACCATCGCGCCGCCCACCGCGCATGCCATCCCCAGAAAATTTGCTTTCCGGGCGTAAATTGCCGCCAATAGAACGCTCAATACGCACAGCGGAATCAGCTCACCTAGGCAAACCGACGTGATTCCAAGCGAGAGCCACAGTACCGGGGTTACCGCGCTCAATGGTGCCTTTGCGAGGTAGGCAAGCGCGACGGCGCTGCCGGCTACGGTGAGGAGCAATAGTATCGTCCAAACCTTTGAAGCGATGCTGAACGGCAAACGCGAGATCAACGACAAGGCGCCGATGTCATAGGCCGGAAGCGGAGCGGGCAAGACGATGTCGCGTGCAAAAAAGGAAAGCGTCGCATCGGTTTGCTCGCGCTCGCACGTATGAAGCGGTTCCGAACGATACGGGTCGCCCCCGTTCCGGGCAACTGCGCCCGCGCAATAGAACGCACGGAAATCGAAATTCGTTGTTTGAAAGGCCGCTATTCCGGTGAATAGGACGACTGCTACAAGCATGAGACCCGTAATAATGCGTTTCGATCCGGTAGATCCGTAGGCGAGATTCATGTCAGGCCGCCTTCACGCGCGTGCCGGCATGCCGCGCCGTAAGCAGCGGCAAATGGCACGTACCGGTAATACGCAAAAACGACTGCGTCAAGCCGCGCTCAAGGGCGCCGACAAGGTGGTCGCGCAGCCGGCCTTTTGTGAAGGGCCGCTCGGCGATATACGAAAAGGCAAGACCGAAAACCAGGGCGATAGACGTAAGTACACCAAAAGCCGCCCAATCATTTTTCAGAAACGCCAGATGTGGCGATAAAAAGCGAATGACCGGTTCGTGCGTCAGGTAAATTGCGTAAGAACCGTACCCTATCTTCGTGAGCCAACGATGCGAAAACAACGTACTGATGTATGGTGATCCTGCGGCGCCCAGCACCAGCCAGAACATGGCAATGCCCCATATCGGATTGGTGGTCCATGCCCAGCCGTCATTTCGTGATTTTACGAAAGCAAGAACCGAAAACAGCACGAGCCACACGAGCCATGTTTTCGTGCGTTGCTTGGCCAGGAAAGCTGCGGCCGCAACGATACCCAGCATAAACGTAGGTAGAAACAAGAGATCCAGGCTCTGAGCGCGGGTCAGTAGCGCGGCGAGTGCCAGTCCCGCGCCGGCAAGAAAAAAGGCGCGCGGCGACCGGACCCACAGCCATAAGAACACCGGGAATAAAAAGTACCACCGGAATTCCACCGCTAACGACCAGAACGAACCGTTGAGCAGGTGGACATTTGCATCAATAAACAACGCTTGACGCACGATATCGTAGGCGCTCACGCTCGGGATAGCGCTTGGTGACAGAACGTTGAACCCGGTACATGAAGCCGCAATCGCACAGAGTGCAATGGCGGCATAGTAGGGCGGGACGATGCGAATGATCCGT
>DASRSF010000020.1:0-9754 GCA_035656615.1 Vulcanimicrobiaceae bacterium
CGGTGTGACGGATCTCAATAAGGACTTGAGCAACACCGCTGATATCGGCACGGCGTTCGCGCAGCTTTCGAATAGCTATCTGCATCCGCAAATCTTCGAACCGCGCCTTGCGCTCAATTACGTCGTTACGCCGCACGACAGCGTGAGCGCGAGTTACGGAAGATCGGCAAGCTTCTTCTTCGGGCAAACGGCCGGCACGCCGACCAACATCGGTTACGTCGATCCGCTTCTGTGGACTATCCCCGCCAAGGATAGCGCGTTCCCGAACTTTAATGCCGCAACGGGTCAAGGCCCGGCATGCGGCAGCGGTTGGCATGTGCCGGGTACGGGACCAAACGGAACGTATGTTTCAAATCCAAACGTTGTGTTCTCCGGCAATGGTACGCTGGGAGCGGCCGGAAATTATTTTCAATGTGCCAACTACGCGCAATCCATTTTTTGGTTGTTCGATCAGGCGTATGCCGCGCCGGATTTAGGCGGTCAGGGCGTTGCAACGTACAACAACTGGGATTTTACGTACAGCCATCAGTTCCATAATGGATGGGGCGCCAAACTTACTGCCTACGATCGCCGCGGGTACAACACGTACCAGGTGACGGAACTGAACGCGGGACCTCCCGATCCGGTTACCGGCCAAGCCAGCGTCGGCGCTTTTGAAGAGCGCGAAGTCGGCGTCACTAAGACCTTCGGCATGGAATTCATGCTTACGACTCCGGACCGTCCGTTCGGATGGAGCGGATTCGTTACGGCCAACTACGTCAACGCGTTAACGAATACGCCGCCGGTGTTCGGCTCCGCCTCGCTGCCCATTGCGCCGCAATATCTGTATCAGACCGGCGAACTCTTCCATGCCAGTTATCTTCCACCGTTTTCTGCCGTCATGGGAATCCAATACCAAACCCGGAACGGTTGGAGAATCAATCCCATCTTCTCATACGACGGCGGCGAACCGTTCGGTGTGGGCATGACCTCGTTCGGATATGTCAACGGAAAACTCTACGCGATTCCTACCGGTAACCTCGGCATTTCGACGCCGTTCACCGGAGCGCCGCAACCGAATCAGTCGTTTAACGCAACCTGCTTTGACGATCCGGCGTTTGCGGGCAATTACTTTCACCCCAAATACTTTGCGTGCCGCGGAAATAGCGAGCCCGCGCTTGCGGGGCAAGCGTTGACGCAACCGCGCCTGTATACCGATCTCAACCTCGAATACGCGCATCGCGGCATCGTTTACGGTTTTTACGTTACCAACGTGTTCAACAACTATCGCGGTCAGCCCACGATTAACCAAGCCTGGCAACCTGTGGCCACGGGCGTCGCGGGCGCTCAGACCGGCCAGTTTTCCGGCGCTAATCCGCTAACGAACTCCAGCGGGACCTTCGTTCCGAATCCGCTGTGGCTGGTGGGAGCGCGAAACGAAAGTTATTACGATCAATACTGGCTTCCGTACCAGCATCTCTATGTCCCCGGCCGCACGTACCGTTTTTACATGCAGTTCAAGCTCGGCAAAGGTCCGTAGGAGATGCGCATCATGTTGCAACGAATCGTTCTGTACTCATCGTGCGCATGCGCACTCGTGTTGTCCGCTTGCTCCGCGGGCGCCACCGGCGGACCGCCCATTAAGACGGTGAACCCGTCGAGCTCATCGTACGGCTCACTGCAATTTTCCGTAGGAACCGCAAATATTTACGGAAGTTCGGTTGGACTGAACGTGGTCTCGACGTTCCGTCAAACCAGCGGGCGAAGTGCAACGGGCGTGAACACGCCTACGATTACGGGCCCGTTCACAATCACGGCGGCACCGGTTCCGGGCGGCGCTGTCGATCCATACAGCACTCTACTCAACGGCGGCCCGAGTCTTTCCGAAGCAACGTCAGCGGACGCGATTACGGGAACGCCGCAAACGGTGCCTGCGGGAACACCCGAATGTGATGGAACCGGCTCGGTGCCCGCGGGTTTTCAGCCGTGCCAGGGTGGCGTAAAACCGAACACGTCGTCATTCGGACAGAGCGGCGGCGTTTTTGCGATGGGAATTGCACCGTACAATGCCCAAGCGGAAACCGGTCAAGCATGGAGTTATGCGCCCTACGGCGTTCCAATTTTTGGCGCGAATCACGTCGCGTTTATTCCGTGGGGCGGCCCTCCCGCATTCGATCCCAACGGGACGAAACTCGGTGAGCGCGATGGCGTGGGATCGATCAACGGCGTCGACAACTTCGGTAATCCGTATTTTCTCGGCGTCGCCGAAGGCGTTACGTTCTTTGACGGCGTTACGGTTCACAACGGAACGTATTCGTTGTCCCTGGCGATATCGACACTCAGCAACGGCGGTTCCGTCTCCACATCCACGTTGAGCAAAACGGCGACAATGACCTCGACTGCGGTGCTCCCGCCGCTTACCGCGCCCGTGGTAACGCCCGATGCGAACGGCGACGGCGGCGCTTCCTTTACGGCTTCACTGCCTGCGGGCGTGAGTGAAGCGTACGTGCAAATCGTTGACTATGGCCCCGCCGGCGGCCCAAATAACCCCAGCAACACGGGTTCCAGCCCTTTCAACTGCCAAGGTGCGCGCGGTACCGCATTCGCGCCGGTTTACTATACGCTGCACATCACCAATGCGGCGGCGCAGGCGTATTCGCTTGCGCCAAGTATTGGGCCCAACTTGGCAACGACCGGCGGCACGTCAAATATTCAACCCAGCCCGACGATTTGCACGGCGGCGCAGAATACGTCCGCGAACGGTGGAACCGCAACGCCGGCGGACGACTTCATCGTCCAGATGATAGGATTTGATTACCCGATCTATCAGGCCGCGCTGGGTTTAACGCAGGCGAGCACGCCGGAGAATCCGCCAATTTCGGGCAGCGCGGGGCAATCGGATTTGACGATCTCGCTTCCGATGGAGCAAGATGCGGGCGGAGCGCCCATTCCCGCCGTGCGCAGGGAACCCGGGGCCGTGCGCCGTCGTATACCACGATAGATGCGTTTCGCGTATATGACTGGAGAACGATGAAAAGACTCATAGCACTGGCAGCCGCACTGGCCACGGTTGCGCTTGCTTATACAATGGGCAGGGCGCAAGAAACGGCCACGCCGTATGCCGACACCAACGCGATCTTTGGGCAACTCGACGCCGACCGGAACGGCACGGTTCCGCAGCAGATCATGCACGCGCCTGCGGGCGATGTGCTCGCCGTGTACATCGGCAAGGCGCCGCGGCAAATGTACACCAAACAAGACGAACTGATTTACGTGATTAGCGGACAGGGTACGGCAAACGTCGGGTATCCGTCCTACACCCTTAAACCGGGCTCGTTGCTGTCAATCCCGCGCAAAACGGCGTTTGAAATTACTTCAACGGGAAGCATTCCGATTAAGGCGCTAGTGATTGCTTCACCGAATAACGATCCGAACGATAAACAGGTGCTGCAGCAGTAGCGCTAGACCTGAAGGACCTGCGTGATCTCGGGCACGTCGGCGCACACGACCTGCTCGATCGCGCCCTTTAGCGTTACATTCGAGGCGGGACACCCGCCGCACGCGCCGAGCATCTGCACGAAGGCGATCCCGCCCTCGATCTTGATCAGCCACACCTCGCCGCCATCCATTTGGATGCCGGGGCGGACTTTGTCGAGGGCGGCATTGACGCGTTCCTCGATGCTGTTACTCTTGTCCATACCCTTTCAACAATTCATGTATCCGGCGCGAGACTTGCAGTGCGTCGTCCCAATCGCGCTGCCACATATTCCGGCCGAAAATCAAACCGACGCAACCGGCTTCCATGGCGAGCTGCGCCTTGTGCACCATATCGTCATCGCTCAGCATGCTGCCGCCGGAGACCAGTACGAGCGACCTGCCTGCGGACTTTACGACTTTGCGTAACCCATCAAGCTCAGACATCTCCAAGGTGTTATAAGGTTTCGGCATCTTGTCCGCGCTGGCGGCATCCCATTTAGGAACGTTAAGTTTGATGATGTCGGCGCCCACCTCGCACGCCACGCGGGCGGCGTAATCGACGGCATACAGCGAATCGATGCCGCCTTTTGCTTTAATGGCCGCGCCGCGCGGATACGCCCAAATGATCAGCGGCATACCGTAGCGATCGCAGTCGCGACGGACTTCGTTACACTGGGCGATGTCCACGTCTTGTGCCGGGCTGCCGACGTACAGCGTATAGCCGACGGCATCCGCGCCCAACTTCACGGCGTCCTCGACGGATGACGTAAGCGAGCTGAATGCATCGTCGTCGTTCGGGACGTTGGTCTTGCCGTTGATTTTCAAGACCAGCGGTACCTTACCGGCAAAGTCGCGATGGTACTTCTCGGCAAGGCCGATGTGCAGCGCGATCCCGGAGAAGTTGCCCTCTACGGCCAAGCGGTAAATCCATGCCGTATCGATTGAATCGGGATTGGAGAAGAAGTCGATGGGACCGTGTTCCAGACCCTGGTCAATCGGTAAAAACATCAACGTGCCGTTTGCGGGGCCGTGCTCGTACATCATCCGGTGCAGACGCACGCGCTTCCCGGTTGAAAGGTTCAATTCGTCGAACGTGGGCCGGCGGACCGGTGCTAACATGTGCTGATCTCCCTTATTTTGCTTGTCATTCTTCCACAAAGCTACCCGCCGACAGGCTTGGGGTCCTGTTGCGCATAATCCACCGAACGTGAGTTCCCCGGCGGTAGGATTCATTGGCATCGGTGCCATGGGTGAGCCGATGGCGGCATCGCTGCTTCGTGCCGGGTATTCGCTGACAACGTGCGCCCATCGACGCCGCGAACCGCTGACCCGGCTGGTCGCGCTCGGTGCGCAAGAGGCCGCCGACCCCCAAGTCGTCGCGCAGGCCGGTGAGGTCATCATTACGTGCCTCCCGGACGCACCGCAGGTTGAGGACGTGCTGTTCGGTGCGCGCGGCGCGGCCGCAGGAGCGCGAGCGGGCGCGATGTTCATCGACATGTCGACCATCTCACCGATTGCTTGCCGCACTATCGCCGGACGCTTGAATGCCGGCGGTTTTGGATTTGCAGATGCGCCCGTGAGCGGCGGGCCGGTTCGCGCAGCGGCGGGTACGCTGACCATCATGACCGGCGCCTCGGAACGCGACTTCGAACGTATTCGTCCCATCCTGCAAGCGATGGGTACTCCGCACCACGTTGGCCCGGTTGGTCAAGGAGACACCGTCAAACTCGTCAATCAGCTCATTATCGCAAGCGTGATGATTGCCAATGCTGAGGCGCTCACGTTTGCGCGCGCCGCCGGTGCCGACATTGATGCGGTCAGAGGAGTCCTTTCCAGCGCGACGGCGTCCAACTATTTACTGGAGCAATGGTTGCCCAAAACATGGTTTGCAGGTACGTTTGAGGGAGGCTTCGCCTTAGATCTGCTTCGCAAGGACCTGGGGGCGGCTCTGGATGCCGCCCGCGCAATGAAGATGCCTATGCCGGCATCGGCTTTGGCTTATCAACTCTACACTCTACGATCGGCAGAAGGCGACGGTGCATTGGATTATAGCGCCGTTGCAAAATTTTATGAGCACGTCGCCGGAAATTAGTAAACGCGGGTCGTTTAACAAACACCCGGATTTCAATAAAAAAATTCTCGTCGTCGACGATGAAGCGGCGATCTTGCAGACGCTGCGGTACAACTTGGAGCGTAGTGGTTATAGCGTCGTCACGGCAAGCGACGGGCGGAGCGCGGTTGCGATGGCCCAGCGCGAGCAGCCGGATTTAGTTATTCTGGACATCATGCTTCCCGTTCTCGACGGAATCGAGGCGTGCAAAGAAATTCGCAAAACCAGCTCGGTGCCGATTATCATGCTGACCGCCAAAGGCCAGGAGATCGACAAAGTTTTGGCGCTGGAGCTCGGAGCCGACGACTACGTCACCAAGCCGTTTGCGCTGCATGAATTCTTAGCGCGCGTCAAGGCGCGGCTGCGCCGGCCGCTTCCCGTGCCTTCGCACGATCACGATCAAGCGATTTCTCTGGGCGGAATCGTGCTCGACCCATCGCGTCAGCATCTGACGGTGCGCAACAAAGACGTATCCTTGGCTCCAAAAGAATTCGCGCTGCTGCGGGTTTTAATGGAAAATGCGGGCCGCGTCGTTACCCGGCAAACGCTGCTCGACAAAGTTTGGGGCTACGATTTTGAAGGCGAACAACAAACCGTGAGCGTGCACATTCGCTGGTTGCGTGAAAAAATCGAAGAAGATTCACGCAATCCGCGTCACATCATTACGGTGCGCAGCCGGGGATACATGTTCAAGGAGTGACCCTCTGCACGGCGCGCATCCGATGACCGCGGACGTGTGGATAGGAGTTGCAACGTTTGCCGCGGGGCTCGGCGCAGGCGCAATTATCGGCAGAACACGTCGCGCACCACCAACCGGACAGGATATTCCCGCGCAGCAAGAGGCTTCCGCACCCGCGGACGATCGTTTTGACGCGCTTGTCCGCGCGCTGCCCCTGGGAGTCATGATGCTCAACCGGAATCTGCGCGTGCGCTTTGCCAACCGCGCGGCGGGCGCGATATTCGGCTTCGATTACTCACGTGCACGCGGCCGTCACCTCATCGCCACGGTTCCCTCTATCGAGCTGGAGCAGCGCGCGGAGGCCGCACTTCGAGGCGAGCGCAGCGGAACGCCGATTATCGTCAGTGGAAAAGCGGTGAACCGCTCGTATGCGGTATCTCTCTATCCGCTTTCGAGCGACGGGGGCGAGGACACGGATCACGCCGATGACGTGAGCGGAGTGTTGATCATCGCGGAAGATCAAACCGAGCTGCTGGCGCTCGAACGTGCGCGCCAAGAATTCTTGACCAACGTATCCCATGAGCTGCGCACGCCGCTGTCGTCGATAAAACTCATGCTCGAAACCGTGGAGGAGGCGGGTGATGAAGAAGCGCGCGCCATGTTTCTTCCGCAGGTTCTGGGGCAAGTCGACCGGCTTGCGGCGCTGGTCCAACGCTTGCTGGAACAAGCACAAGCCGAATCCGGCGAGATGGTGTTGCAAATCTCAGAGGTCGATCTGGAAGAGGTCGCGCGTCCGATCATCGGCGCGTTTCAACCGCAAGCCGCCTCTGCCGAAGTGAACCTGGAGTTGCGAACGCTGCGCCCGGCGATCATTCTGGCCGACGAACAACGCCTCTCGCAGATTTTCGTCAATCTCATCGACAACGCGTTGCGGTATACACCGCAGGGCGGTTCGGTTACGGTGACGATTGACGTAGAGCAGGGATACGCGGTTATACGGGTTAGCGATACCGGAATCGGCATTCCGTTCAAGGATCAGCCGTACGTCTTCGACCGCTTCTACGTCGTCGACCGGTCAAGAGCACGCGCGGGAACGGGTTCGGGCGGAGCGGGCCTGGGCTTGGCCATCGTCAAGCAGATTGCGCACGCGCACGGCGGCAGCGTGGATGTTTCATCGACCTTAGGGCGCGGCGCGACGTTCATCGTCCGCCTGCCGGTCGTTTCGCGGCAGAGTTAAAGCCATCATAACGTCAGCCTAATAAGCGCGTGGTTTCATACGAGTATGCACTGCACCGATGCACCCGCGCATGAAATAGAGACCCACGGCTTCGAGGAGTGGCCCGTGCTTCGAGCGGAGCTCCTTACGTTCATCGAGGCTTTCTGCGCGGACATGACGATGGCGCAGGCCGGCCGGCTGTATAATCAAACGTTTGACCCGCTCTGCGGCTGCCTTAATCTTCCTTAATGTGGTCTTAAGGAGCCCTTACCTTTGCCTCCGTACCATGAGGGTGCCTTGATCTCCTCACGCCGCCCGTCCCTCGCTCACGTTCAAGAGCGCATCGCTTCGGGCGTCCTTTTTTCGGCAAGCTCGTTCGTCATCGTCGCGATGGGTGCGCTCATCGTCTATTTGGCGTACATGGGCTTGCAGCTGTTCATTACCGACCACGTCAACCCGCTGCATTTTCTTTTCTCCCCGGACTGGACGTCGAATCCCAATAACCCGGGCGCGTTTGTATTCATCGTCGGCTCAGTTTCGATAACGCTGTTTGCGATTTGCGTGGGCGGCCCGTTTGGCGTGGCGGTTGGCGTCTTTCTCTCGCAGCTTGCGCCCAAGCGGATGGCGGCGCTCATGAAGCCGGCCATTGAAATTTTGGTCGGCATCCCTTCGGTCGTGTACGGCTGGCTCGGGTTGACACTGCTTGCGCCGCTCATTCGTCACACCACCGGCAGCTTAACGGGTTTCGGCTTGCTGACCGCAGGTATTGTACTATCCATTATGATTTTGCCGACGGTGATTGCGCTCTCGGAGGACGCGTTGCTCGCGGTGCAGCCCACGTTGAAAGAAGGCGCGATGGCCCTGGGATCGACGCGCTGGCAATCAATTTGGTACGTCTTGCTGCCCGCTGCCAGAAGCGGCTTGACCGTGGCCGTTATCCTTGGCGTCGCGCGCGCAATTGGCGAGGCGCTGGCGGTTCAGATGGTGATCGGTAACAGTGCCGTCCTACCGAAAGGCTTGCTTGCGCCGACGGCTGCGTTGACGACCGAAATCGTTACCGACATGGGTAGCGCGCAACAGGGCACGGTGCTGTACCACGCGCTGTTCTCGCTCGCGTTTCTCTTACTGCTCATCGCGATGGTGCTTATTTTGGGCGTGCGGTTTGCACTGCGGCGGGCACGCTGATGGCAACACTAAGCACGACGATGACGCGGCACGCCCGCCCGGACACCGCCGGACGCCGGCGGGCTGTCGATGCGCTCATGACCGGCGTGCTTTGGGCGGCAGCGCTCTCAATCGTCTTGCTGCTCGCCTTTTTCATCGGCTATTTAGTATATCTGGGCGCGCCCGCGATATCGTGGCATTTTTTGACTGCACCTCCCAGCGAAATCGAAGCGGGCGGCGGCATCGGGCCGGAGATCTTCAATTCGTTTTACATCCTGATTCTTACGCTGCTCTTTACCACGCCGATCGCAACCGCCGGGGGAATCTATCTCCAGGAGTATGCGCGGCCGGGGCTCTTTACGAATGCAGTGCAGTTTTGCGCCGAATCCCTTGCAACGATCCCGTCGATCGTCATGGGCTTGTTCGGTCTGCTTATTTTCGTCACGTACCTGCACTGGAAATTCACGGCGATCGGCGGCGCGTTGACCCTAACGATTCTCAACCTTCCTGCCCTCATGCGAGTCACGCAAGAGGCGCTGCAAGCCGTTCCGGGCGCTTATCGTGAAGGCTCGATGGCGCTGGGCGCAACCAGATGGCAAACAATTCGTCGCGTCGTGCTGCCAAGCGCGATTCCGGCTCTGACGACCGGCATCGTGCTCATTGCGGGACGCATCTTTGGTGAAACGGCTGCCTTGATCTTCACTGCGGGCGTGAGCGTGAGTGCCGGGCGATCGGCATACGATTTCAGCCTCTTTCATCAGGCTGAAACGCTGTCCGTGCATCTGTGGTACACGCACTCCGAAGGGCTTATTCCGGATGCGACGCAAGTAGGCAATGGTTCCGCGCTGGTACTTCTGGCCATGGTTCTCATCTTTAACCTGAGCGCGAGACTCTTAGGACGAAGACTCAGTAAACGGTTGACAGGGAAATGACCCCACAGATGCAGACACCAACACCACAAACTTCGCAAGCCCCCGAACCATCGGATACCTCCGGCGCGATCAAACTTTGCGTCGATAACCTCGATGTTTTCTACGGCAGCTTTCAAGCGATCAAGAATGCCTCGCTGCAGGTGCATGACAATCATGTCACCGCTTTAATCGGACCTTCCGGCTGCGGAAAATCGACG
>DASRSF010000021.1:0-19210 GCA_035656615.1 Vulcanimicrobiaceae bacterium
CCTGTTGCGAACCGTTGACGATAAGGACGTTCGAGGGTTCGAATTCCGCCTGCAGCTTTTCGGTAAGCCTGTGCGCCACCCATGAGCGAAGCTCCGGGATGCCGTCCGTTACGCTGTATTGCAGCGCCAGGGAACCGACCTCACGCATAACCTCGCGTGTGCACTCGGCGATCTCGTCGGTCGGAAAGAGCTCCGGCGCCGGAAGGCCGCCTCCGAACGAGATGACGTCGGGCTGCTGCGTAAGCTTCAGCATCTCGCGAATCGTAGAAGCGCGCATGCGTGAGGTACGCGCTGCGAAGCGAGCAGCACGCTTTGCCGTATCCATAGATATGCGTCTTATTCCCCGAAATCGGGCAGTGGCCCGGTCGTAGGCTTTTAGGCCGCGGTCATGGGTGGTCCGCCGATGGGCGGACGCGGTGCCGTTTGGCCCATCGTGGGTCCCATGAACGCCGCTTCGCGGATGAACGCGAGCACCGTCGCGCCCAGACCGACCAAACAGACCAGTGCCGTAACAAGACCACCGATGAACGGCACGATCTCCGCCGCGCTAATCACAATCAATCCTAAAACCAGTGCGCCGAGCGGGCTCGGAGTTGCGCTTGGGCGCATCAGCTCGTACAGGCGCCGGCCGATCAACAGGCCCAGCGCCGCTTGACCGATGAGAATTCCCGCAAAAATTGCAACGATCTCCAGTGGGATGAGCGGCCAGCCGACAAGACTGATGAAGAGCAGAACTGCCACCGGCACCGTGGCAACAAGCGCAAGCACTCCGACCGCCGCCGAAAGTCCGGGATGGTGCTCGACGCGGTCCAGTGCCGTTCGCACCCGTACCGGAAAGAGCAGAAATGCCAGAACGACGACGACACTGTAGGTCAAGCGCACCATCAGTTTGCTGTCTTCATGCGCAATCATCGATGAGGTCGCGGGCGCCCAAGGTATCCACGACATCCAGGCACTTCCGTACTGATTTATTGAACCCGTAATCACCGAACCCGGCTCGGGTTGTACCGTTCCGCCATACGTGGTGATGTCGCCGTTCACTCGGCCTTGGACGTCGGCGCTGCCTCCGTATACGGTGATGTCGCCGTCAACGACTTGATCCGAGCCGACGGCGACGTCGCCGAAGTAGGTACCGCCGTGCGTGATCGATTGCGCTTGGGCCGCTGCGGCCGGCGCAGCCGCTGCGATGAACCCGATTGCTATTGCGCAGGCAATGAGCGGCAGACGAACGATGTTCATGGGACCTCCGGAACCGAAACTAATTGCGCGGCCAAACGCGGCCGCAGGACGAAGTAGATGAACGCAAAAGCGGCCGCGATCGCCAGATCGACGACGAAGACGGCGAACCCGAATGCGGCAAGCCCCGGGAGCGTATGCGTGAACGCGGGTGTTACGCCCGCAGCAAACGCGTTGCCGGCGATGCCCGCGCGCGCGAGCAGAGCGGCGGTAAAGGCGATTGCCGCCGCAGGCGAGGTGCCGGTGACCACCATACCGATGACGGTCGCCATCCACACCGCGGCGGAATAAAGCACCAAAAAACCCCAAACGGCATGCTCTCTGGCGCGCGGCGCCGGAAGCGCTTGAATCTCCGCCATAACGGCAAAGGTGAAATTCGGCTGCAGATCGGCGGCACGCGAGGTGAGCAGCAGCGCGTCCACGACCTTAAGCTCGTCGAGCAGCGCGGAACATTCGCCGCAGCTGCGCAGATGCGCGGCGACGGAGGCCATCTCGTGGCGCGCCAGCGTACCTTCCGCGTAGCGGTCCAGCAACGGTTTACAAGACGAGCAGCGCATGGGCGTCTCCTTTTTGCGGAGCGGCTGCTACGGCATGCTGTTCGCGTTGCCGCATCTTTTCGGCCAGTGCGATCTTGCCGCGGTGAATCAACGTCTTGACGTTTCCGAGCGAAAGGCCCAGCGTGGTGGCAATCGTGTGGTATTCCATGTTGTTGTAGTATCGCAACGCTAACACCGTACGCGTACGTTCCGGAAGCTGCGCAAGCGCGGCGCGAAGCTCGCGTTCGGCTTCCTGGCGCAAGACGCCGCCGGCCGGGTCGCCTTCAGCGGAGAGGTCCGCAAGCGTGTTCTCCAGCGTTTGTTCGGCGGGGAGTTCCTGTGTCGGTACGCGTCGCTGCGATTTTCCCAGATGGGTACGCAATACGTTACGCGCGATTTGGTATATCCACGTCGAAAATTTTCCGAGCGCCGGATTGAACGTATCCAAATGCGCGTATGCCCGCAGAAACGTCTCCTGCGAGAGATCGGGTACGTCCGAGGTGTTGCGCACGCCGGCGCTGATGAAACTAGAGATTCCACGTTTGTAACGGTCGATCAAGACGGAGAACAGCTCGCGCTCGCCATTACGGACCCGCCGCACCAGAGCCTCGTCGCTCTGCTCTCCGATCGCCATACTCCTCTGTTCGGGGTATTTCCAGGTCCTACCGCCGGGCGGCGCCGTTTGTTACAGGCCCTCCAGTGGCATCGCTAAAACCAGCGCACCGTCGGCCATGAGGATGGTTTGGCCGTCAATGACCGGCGGTGAGACCGAGAAGGGCGCAAGAAAGGAAAGCGCGTGGCGCAGCGTGCCGTGCCGGCGGTCGACCGAGTAAAAAACGCCGAGCGTATCACCGAAGTATACCGTCTCCCCTTTGACCACCGGGCTCATCTTGACGTTGCCGGTGGTCTTCATCGTCCAGCGTATGCGGCCGGTGCGCTCGTCGAAGGCCACGACTCGCTGCAGATTCCCGATAGGCTGGTAGAGCGTCCCATCGCTGACCGTCCCGGCGATCTGCCGTTCGGCGGACCCGATGAAGGTGAACGGCCCCGGCTCGAACTCATGCTTCCATTTGGTTTCACCGGTGCGCTGGTCGATCGCCACGACCGTGTCGCGGCCGCCGGGATAGTACGGTTTGTCTTCGGCAGTGGTGGAGTTGACGAACACCAGTCCGTTTTCGACTGCGGGCGTGCAGTCGCTCCCGCCATATGGATTGGTCCAGAGCGTGCGTCCCGACGTGATGTCCACGGCACGCGTCTCGCACACGTAGGGCGCGTTATGACACGTGCTAAAGAACGCGCTATCGCCTTGGATGGTCATCGAGGCCATCGTCGCAATTCCGGCCAGCTCGACCTTCCAGCGCAGCTTGCCGGTAGCGCCGTCCAGCGCGTACGCGTGACCGTCTCCGTTTGCAAAGACGAGCGTTCCCGCGCTTAACGCGGGAGACGGCATATCCTCGCCGTCCGTGTGGAATTTCCATGCAAGCGATCCGTCCGAGGCGCGAAACGCATACAGGTCATCGCCTTCGGGGCGACCCCACGTTTGTGAAATATAATCGTTCGGCTTGAGGAAACCGTCTTTGCCGCTGCCCACGATAACCAATCCATCAGGAGTCACGATAGGTGTTGACATCAAAATGTTGTCGGCGCGCGCGCTCCAGCGCAGGCGCCCCGTCGCCTCTTCGATGGCGTAGAGCGATTGGTCGAAGCTCACGGCATACACGGTACCGTCCACCACGGCCAAGCCGCCGTTGATCTTCGCACCCGTTTTCACCAGCCAGTTTGCTTTAAGCGTCGCACCCTCGAAAACAGCGTTATGCGAAACGCGATACTGGTAGCCCGGCCAGCTATGCGGAGCTGCCGAGGTGCCCGCCGTAGGAGGCGGTTCCCCCGCCCCGTTCGTCTGCGTTGCGGCGATCACCGTACCGCCCGCTACCGCGGCCACGAGTGCCGAAATCGTCCAAAGCCGCCACATCTGCGAGGTCATACCATTATCAGGGAACTCCCGCCTCTCGCCCGTAAGATACCACGGTGAACAGCGCGCGTACCGCACTTATTACCGGCATCACCGGCCAGGACGGCTCGTATTTGGCCGAACTGTTACTCCAGCGGGGATACCGCGTCGTGGGGATGACGCGGCGCACGAGCACGGACGTGCACGAACGCATCCAGCATATCTTCGACGATGTCGAATTCGTTTCTGGCGATTTGCTCGATCAAACCTCGATGACGACGATTGTGGAGCGCGCGCGTCCGGACGAGATTTACAACCTGGCGGCGCAGTCGTTCGTGCCCGCATCATGGACGCAGCCCGTACTCACCGGCGAATTTACCGCCTTGGGCGTCACGCGCGTACTCGAGGCAATCCGGTCGGCCGACCCGCGCATCAAATTTTACCAGGCATCCAGTTCGGAGATGTTCGGTAAGGTGCAACAGGTCCCGCAGAACGAGTCCACGCCGTTTTATCCGCGAAGCCCGTATGGCGTTGCCAAGGTGTACGGACACTGGATTACGGTGAATTACCGGGAGTCATACGGACTCTACGCAGTCAGCGGGATCTTGTTCAATCATGAATCTCCGCGCCGCGGCAAAGAGTTCGTCACCAGAAAAATCAGCGACGGCGTTGCCCGCATAAAGCTTGGATTGCAGCAAGAACTGTTGCTCGGCAATCTTGATGCGCAACGCGACTGGGGCTTTGCCGGCGATTACGTGGAGGCGATGTGGCTGATGCTTCAGCAGCCGTCCGCGGACGACTACGTGATCTCGACCGGACGTACGCACAGCGTCCGCGATTTTTGCCGAACAGCGTTCCAGGCTGCCGGCTTGGGCGACTATGAGCGATACGTGCGCACGGACGCGCGTTTCGTGCGCCCCGCCGAAGTCGACATGCTTGTCGGTGATGCAGCCAAGGCGCGTCGCGTTCTGGGCTGGAAGCCGCGCCTGAGTTTTGAAGAACTCGTCACGATGATGGTCGAAGCGGACATCAACCGCCTTGCGCCGCTCGTAAAGGCGTAACGGGCTGGAGCATGCGCGCGCTGGTTACCGGTGCCGGCGGATTCGTCGGCCCTTATCTGGTTTCGCATCTGATTGCAAACGGATACGAGGTGACGGCCGCCGGCCGTGCGGGCGAGGGGGGCTCCGTCTTGCCGATCGACGTGATGGATCCGCCCAGCGTCGTCGCCGCCTTCGATATTGCGCAACCGCAGGCCGTCTTTCATTTGGCCGCGCAATCGTTCGTGCCTGAATCCCTGCGCGCCCCGGACGAAACGTATGCCGTCAATACTACGGGAACGGCAAACGTGCTGTGTGCGCTGCGGGATCAAAAGCAGCGAACCGGTTCGCAAGCTCGGCTGGTCTACGTAAGTTCCGCCGAGGTGTACGGGCTATCACGAACCGATGGCGCCGTGGATGAGGAGCGTGCACTTGTGCCGGTCAACCCGTACGGTGCGAGCAAAGCCGCCGCGGAAACGCTGGTTTTCGGTGAAGTTCGCAGTTTTGGTCTTGATGCGGTCGTTGCGCGCCCGTTCAATCACATTGGCGCGGGACAACACGATCGCTTCGTCGTTCCCTCACTCGTTGCGCAGCTGCGTGCGATCGCAGCGGGCTCCGAAAAGATACTGCGTGTCGGCAATCTGGAGACCAAGCGAGATTTCTTGGACGTTCGCGACGTCGTCGCCGCGTACGTCATGCTTGCGCAACGTGGAGCAGCGGGGGAGGCCTACAACGTTTGCAGCGGCCGCCCCACGAGCATCCGCGAAATCCTCGGCGAACTGATTCGTATCGCGCACGTTGCGGTGGAGGTGCGCGAGGATCCGCAGCTGCGGCGCGCTTCCGATGCGCCCGTGTCCTTCGGCAGCAACGCCAAGCTGCGCGGCACGACCGGCTGGGAGCCGAAGATTCCGTTGCGCAAGGCGTTGCAGGACATCTACAACACCGTCGAAATGAGCGGCGCATGAATGAGCCCAACGACCCGGCGCGCGCCTTCGTCTTCAAAAACCGTGGAGCGCTGCTTTCTTTGCCCGCCGTTTTGCTCGCGCTCGCGGGCAAACCCAGCGCGTTCAGCATAACCGCCGGCTTGCCGATCGCGATCGCGGGCGAGCTGCTGCGCTGCTGGGCCGTCGGGTATTCGGGCTTGACCACGCGTGCGGATCGCGTGACGGCGGCGGAGCTCGTAACGGCAGGGCCGTATGCGTTCGTTCGAAATCCGCTGTACGTGGGAAACTTCGTCACGGCTTTGGGATTTGCGCTTGCATTTACCGGCGGCAACCCCGCGTTTCGCCGTCTCGCGCTCATGGCTGCCGCATTAGGAACCATGGCCGCCGTGTACGCGACGATCGTTCCGTATGAGGAAGCGTACCTTCGTTCGCAGTTCGGGCGGGATTATGAGGAATATTGCGCCGCGGTCCCGCCGTTGGTGCCCTCGTTCGAAGCACGATCGACACAACGGGGAACCTGGAATTCCGCCGTGATCGCCGGTGCGGAAAGCAAAACGTTTATGACCTTTGGTGCAATGCTGGCCGTGCTCGCGCTCAAGGCGTTGAAGGCTTAAACGTATGACTACGCGCGGGCGCCTGGCGCTCGCTCTGCTTCTGGTAAGCCTGGTGGCTGCGATCGAATTTTGGGGAAGCGTGCGATCGGGATCGCTCGCCCTGCTCACAGACGCCGTGCACGTTTGCATGGATGTTCTGACGCTTGCGATCGCAATGATCGCGCTTATCGGTTCGCGGCGTCCGGCGACGCAGCGCAAAACCTTCGGCTACGGGCGTGTCGAAATTCTCGGCGCGCTGCTGAGCGGCAGCGTGCTGCTGACGGTAACGGGTTTTATTGCATTTCAAGCCGTGCAGCGCTTTCATAGCGCATACCATCCTGCGGGCGTGGTGATGACGATTGTCGCGGCTGTTGGCCTTGCGATGAATGCGGCGGTTGGCGCATTGCTCGTGCATGGAAGCCACGACAACTTAAACGTGCGCACCGCGCTCTTTCACGTTGCCGGCGATGCTCTTGGCGCGCTGGCCGTAATCATCGGAGGCGCAGCGATCGCCTTGACGGGCGCAGCCTGGATAGATCCCGCGCTCTCGCTCTTCGTTGCCGCAATTATCGTGGCCGGCATGTATCACGTGCTAGGCGAAGCAGCGGACGTTCTTCTCGAAGGCGTACCGCGCGGATTGCACGTCGAGGACGTTCGCGCCAGTATGGCCTGCCTGCCTGGAATCCTCGCAGTGCACGATCTTCACGTATGGACGATCGGCAGCGCGGGACGCGCGCTTTCTGCGCACGTCTTGGTAGAAGATCGCCGCGTGAGCGAAGCCACGCACATCCTGCGCGAAGTCGACGCGATGGTGCGCGCAAAGTTCGGGATTTCCCACGTCACGCTGCAGTTCGAATGCGAGAATTGCGCCGCGGATGAACGCGTCGTGTGCACACAGCCACTGCGAACCGACCGCGGTTCGCAAAGCAAGCGGGCATAGAGGCGTAAGGACAGCCATCAAACGGCCGCGAACCCAGGTCGGACTATGAATTCCAATGGTTCCAAGGCCGTTGTGGCCGGATTCGCCCGTACGCCCTTTGGCCGGCTCGGCGGCGGCCTTTCCTCGCTTGAAGCCACGACGCTTGGCGCGGCCGCGCTCGTTGCGGCGATCGAACGATCGGGCATCGACCCAGCCGACATCGAGCACATTATTATGGGTCAAGTGCTGCAAGCCGGCGCCGGGCAAAATCCGGCGCGGCAAGTCGGCTTCAAAAGCGGCCTGGCAAAAACGGTGACTGCGGAGACCGTCAACAAAGTTTGCGCTTCCGGTCTGATCGCCGTCGTCAATGCCGCGCGGCTCATCAATGAAGGCAGCAATGACGCGGTTGCCGCCGGTGGAATGGAATCGATGTCGAACGCGCCGTATCTTTTGAAAGAAGCGCGCAGCGGTTACCGTTTCGGCGACGGACGATTGATCGACGCCATGATTCACGACGGTTTGTGGGATTACTATTTTCCGATGACGATGGCCACGCAAGGATCCAAAGTCGCCGGCGAGCTCGGAATCTCCCGTGAAGAGCAAGACCGGTTTGCGTACGAGAGTCATCGCCGCGCCGCCGCAGCTGCGGAAAGTGGACAGCTTGCGAAAGAAATCGTTCCGTTGCGCGTGGCGATGAAGGCGAAGGGCAAGATCGTCGTCGACAAGATGCCTGTCCCGGCTCGCGCCCGCGTTCCGGTTGCTGCCGGATCGACGAGTCCATCGGCAGACGACCTGTGGTCCCACGAACCTTCGGCGCAATTCACGCTGAACTACGAGCAGTGGGCGCCGTTCATCGCCGGTGACATCGCTGCAACCACGGTCGATCGCGACGAGTCGGTTCGGCCGGACGCGAGCTTGGAGGCGATGGCCAAGCTGCGGCCGATCGAAAAGGACGGTACGATCACGGCCGGCAATGCGCCGGGCGTCAACGACGGTGCGGCGGCGCTCGTAGTCACGAGCGCGTCCTTTGCGGCCTCGCACGGGCTGCAACCACTTGCGAGCGTTCTCGCGCACGCGGGCGTGGCATGGGACTCGCCGTATATCGCGCTCACGCCAGCGATGGCTGCGCAGAAACTGCTGGCAAAGACGGGCCTATCCACGCGCCAAATCGACGTCTGGGAGATCAACGAAGCGTTTTCGGCGGTTGCCATAACCTCGGCGCGCAAACTGGGCATCGATATCGAGCAAGTCAACAAACTCGGCGGCGCGGTTGCCATGGGACATCCGATCGGCGCCAGCGGGGCGCGCATCATCGGCACCGTGGTCAACCAACTGCGCGCACGCGGAGGCGGTTTGGGAGTTGCCGCGATCTGCAGCGGCGGCGGGCAAGGCGACGCAGTCCTTATCCGCGTCGATTAGCACGGTGCGCGAGGCGGCCTTTGAACTGACTGCGGATCAGCGGGAAATTGGCGGGCTTGCGGCCGAGATCGCACAACGCGAGATCGCTCCGAACATTTCGGCGTGGGATCGCGAGCATTATTTTCCGCGCGCGCTGTTCACCAAACTGAGCCAAGCCGGATTGATGGGGCTGCTCGTTCCCGAAGAGTATGGCGGCGCCGGATCGGATTACGTCTCGTACGCGCGCGCAATCGAAGAGCTGGCACGCGTCGATGCGGGCTGCGCCGTCACGGTATCCGTGCATTCGATGATTTGTATGGCGATCTTGAAGCTCGGCAGCCAGGAGCAAAAGCGGGGGTACTTGCCCAAACTGGCACAAGAAGACGCCATTGCCGCGTTCGCGCTCACCGAACCGGACGCGGGATCAGATGCAGCGAACATTCGCGCGAGCGCAGCGCGCGAGGGCGACGGGTACGTTTTGAACGGCCGTAAACAGTGGTGTACCAACGGAACGTATTCAAGCGTCATCATGGGGATGTTCCGTACCGGCCAGACGAACAGCCACGGCGTGAGCGCGTTTTTGGTCGATAACGATCTGCCGGGCGTGAGCATCGAAAAAGTAACAGAAAAGCTGGGCATTCACTCCAGCAATACGTGCGACGTCGCTTTCGACCGCGTGCGCGTGCCGGAAACGGCGCTGCTCGGACGCGAAGGTGAGGGCTTGAGCAGCGCCCTGACCGCGCTTACCGGCGGACGTATCGGCATCGCCGCCCAGTCGTGCGGCATTCTGGCGGCATGTTTGGACGCCTCAGTGAAGTTCGCAAAGGAGCGAACCGCCTTCGGCAAACCGATCGGCGCATACGAAGGCGTCTCGTTCAAAATTGCGCAAATGGCAACGGATCTGGAAGCGGCGCGGCTGCTCACCTACCGTGCCGCCGCACTGTACGACGCGGGCAAACCGTTTGCGGTGCAGTCCAGTCAAGCAAAGCTGTTCGCTTCCACCGCCGCCCGTAAACATGCGGCCGAAGCGTTGCAAATCCACGGCGGATATGGCTATACCACCGAATTTCCCGTCGAGCGGTATTACCGTGACGCCAAGATCACCGAAATCTATGAAGGCACCTCGGAAATTCAACAAGTAATTATCGCGCGCGCCTTCTTAGGAAAACTCTAACGTAAGAACAGGAAAATGAACCACGCATGAACCTCATGGAGTATCAAGGCAAGGAGCTCTTCCGCCGGGCCGGCATTCCGGTTCCCGCAAGCAAACACGCGAGGACGCCCGAGCAAGCCGCCGAATTCGTCGCGCAACATCCCGGCGACTGGGTGATTAAGGCGCAAGTACTCATGGGCGGCCGCGGCAAGGCGGGCAAGATCAAATTTGCCAAAACGGCGCAAGAAGCACTGGCGGCTGCGGCGGATATCATGGCTACGCCGATGCCGCCGAACCGCCAGAATCCGCGCGGCGAACCGGTGAACTCACTGCTCATCGAAGAACGCTTGGCGATTGCTCATGAGGCATACGCGGCTATTGCCATCGATCGCACCACGAAAAAACCCGTAATTATGGTAAGCCGCTACGGCGGAATGGACATCGAAGAGGTGGCCGACGAACATCCGGAGTCGATTGCGAAGGCGTTCGTCCCCACGGCGCAAGGATACTGGCCGTACATCGGCCGCGAATTAGCATTCAGTTCCGGGCTGGATCCCGGATACCGCAAAGCGTTGCCGCAGATCCTGGCTGGGTTGTACGACGTGTTTTTTGCCTACGGCGCAAAGCTCGTGGAAATCAATCCGCTGATTCTAACAACCGACGGGCGTGTTTTTGCGTCGGACTCGAAAGTGGAGCTCGATGACGACGCGCTGTATAAGCATCCCGAATTCAAAGAATGGCAGAGGTCGTTGCCGCTGGACGAAGATGAAGCGCTGGCCGTGCAGGCGGGACTCGGCATTCGAAATTTTCGCCGCTTCGACGGCACGGTAGGCACGATGGCAAACGGCGCGGGACTCGCCATGGGAACGATGGACGCGGTAAAAAACGCGGGCGGATCATTTGCCAACTTTTTGGACGTGGGCGGCGGAGCGAATGCCGAGCGCGTGCGCAAATGCTACGAACTGGTGATGAATCATACGCCTGCAAAGGTTTTTTTCATCAATATCTTCGGCGGCATCACACGCTGTGACGAAGTCGCCAAGGGGATCGTCGAGGCGTTGAACACGACGTCCTCGCGAAAGGTGCCCCTGGTGATCCGGCTTACGGGCACGAATGAAGCCCAAGGGCGGCAAATTCTGGCGGATGCCGGAATGACGCCGGTGGAAACGATGGATGCGGGAGCCGCGCAAGCGGTTACACTTGCCGGAGAGAACGCATGAGCATTTATATCGACAAGAACACCAAGGTGATTGTGCAAGGCATCACCGGATCGGAAGGTTCGTATCACACGGGCCGCATGCTGGATTACGGTACGAAAATCGTGGGCGGCGTGACGCCCGGCAAAGGCGGCCAAAAATCGGAGCACGGTTTACCGGTGTTCGATACCGTTGCGCAAGCGGTCGACGCAACGGGCGCCACCCATACGTGCATCTTCGTTCCGCCGCCGTTCGCCGCCGACGCCCTGTTCGAGGCGCATGACGCTGGAATTTCGTTTGCCGTTTGCATCACCGAAGGCGTTCCGGTGCACGACGTGCTTCGCGTGGTGGGCGCCACGCCCGGCATGCGCATTATCGGGCCGAATTGTCCGGGCCTCATCTCACCCGGCAAATCATCGATCGGCATTATGCCCGGCCATGTCTTTCGCGAAGGCAACGTCGGCGTGATTTCGCGCTCGGGAACGCTTACGTACGAGGTTGTGGATCTCCTGACGAGAGCCGGCTTGGGCCAATCGACGGCGGTCGGCATCGGCGGGGATCCGATCATCGGTACCACGTTCGTCGACTGCTTACGCGAGTTCAAAAACGACGTCGAAACGGAAGCACTCGTGCTTTGCGGCGAAATCGGAGGCTCCGATGAAGAAGACGCTGCGGCGTTTATTAAAGAACATCTAGCCGGCGTGCCGATCGTAGCCTTCATCGGGGGGCGCAACGCGCCGCCGGGAAAGTCGCTCGGCCACGCCGGCGCAATCATTTCGGGCAAGTTCGGTACTCCGCAAAGCAAAATCGCGGCGTTTGAGGCGGCCGGCGTGCCCGTTGCAGACCGTCCTTCACAAATTCCCGATCTGCTCTCGCAACGTATGCCCGTGCGCGCGTAAATTTCCGTCCTGCCGCAGGCCGGCGTGCGGGAACCTTAAAACTGGTGGTGCAAGATACGGTGAGCCGTCCGGACGGATTACTTCGCACACCCTGCTCTCCAGGGCGGCTTACAGATAGAAAAACAACAAGGCCACAATATCAGGAGGAAACATGCCAAAATTCATTCGGCATGCGTTCGTGGCCGTGCTGCTCGTCTCGGTAATGCTGTGTCAGGGAACATGGGCACTGGCTAGCACCACCGGTGGACTTAGCGGCACCGTCGTCGATACAAACACTGGAAGGCCGGTTGCTGATGCAACCGTGACGGCGGCAGCGCCGTCCCAGAGCGCAACGACGACCTCGGACGCTAATGGACATTTCGTATTTCTGTCACTCGCTCCGGATACATACACCGTATCCTCAACCAAGAGTGGCTACGATCCGGCGAGCGTCGCCGGCATATCGGTTTTCGCGGACTCGACGCAAACCGCTGCGCTCTCGATGCATCCCACGCTCAAGACCATCGCATCGGTGCGTTCGCAAGCCGCGAGCAGCCTGGTGAAGTCGGGCACGACCGCGGACGTCTACTCCGTCAACGCGGCGACGCAGGATAAAATCAATGCGCTCGGCGGCGGCGGCAGCTTAAACAGCGCCTACTCCGCAGTCGCGTCGGTACCCGGCGTCGTTATGCCGCTCAATCAAGCGGGATACTTCCAAACCGTTCACATTCGCGGTGGCGACTACGATCAAGTCGGCTACGAGTTCGACGGTGTTCCGGTGAACCGTTCGTTCGATAACTATCCGTCCGGACAGTTATCCTCGCTCGGCCAATCGGAACTGCAAGTCTACACCGGCGCGAGTCCCGCCAATTCCGAAGGCGAAGGCCTGGCGGGCTACATCAATCAGGTTATCAAGTCCGGCACCTATCCGGGTTTCGCTGTTGCGCAATTAGGCATCGGCGCACCGGCGTTTTACCACAAAGCTTCGGTGGAAGCGGGCGGAGCTTCGCCCAATCGTCTGTTCTCGTACTATGCCGGCATCGGCGGATACAATCAGGACTTCCGCTATATCGATCAAGGCAATGCTACGAGCTATAGCAACGCGTACTCGGGCTTCGGTCCGGTCGTCGTCGGATTGACGCCGGTAAACGGCTGCAGCGATCCAAGCGCCGTCAACTACACCGAATGCTATGCGAATAGTTCGCTTGCGGGTCCCGGCGGATTTACGCTCGGCCCGTATAACTGGATTCAACCCTCGAGCATCTTCGACCGAGACGTCGTGGTGAATCTGCACTTCGGAATTCCGCACCACAACGATGCGGGACGCGACGACGTGCAAGTGCTCTGGGACAGCGGCATGCTGCTCAACGGTTTCTATGAGTCCGTGAACGACCTGCCCGGCGGCAACTCCGTGTTCTCACCGAACTCGGACGATGAAGGACCGGTGTCGTACATCGATTCGTTCCAGTGGACCGGCCCAGTCGGCACGCTGCTTCCGGCGAACTACAGCTCGCTGGTAAAACCCTATTTCTATCCGAGCTCACCGCCGCACGCGCCGGGCGGTCTGCTCGTGAATCCCAATCAGCGTGACGCGATCTGGAACAATCAGGAGATCGTCAAACTCCAGTATCAAAAGAACTTCGCCTCCAACGCCTACCTGCGCGTGTACGGCTACACCTACTACTCCAACTGGCTGCAAACGGGGCCCGTCTGCGCATATCTGAACTACAACTGTGTCGTTTCACCCGACTACGAACTTAGTTCGCACACGCGCGGCGGATCGTTCACCTTCGCGGATCAGCTCAGCTCGCAGCACTTGCTGACGTTTGAGGGGAATTACACGACCGCGAACTCTACACGCGACAACAATACGCAGATGTTCAACGGGAGCGGAAGCCGCAGTCTTGCCGCCATCCTCGTCGACTCGACGCATCCGACAAGCGGTTTGTGCTACAACGCTTCCAACACGAGCACTCCCGTCAACTGCGACCGCACAAACGCCACGTACGCAACCTGGGCGTGCCTGCAGGCAAACAACTGCGCCACTCCGCCGGCAACCGTGGGTGCAATGACGTGCGGCAGCGGGCCGTGCGGTTATCTCGTTGCGGAGAACAGCTTGTACGCTACGTACAACACGGTGGTGCCGAAGTTCAGTGCGCTGTCATTGCAGGATCAGTGGCGTCCGTCCAGCCGCTGGCTCTTCAATATCGGCGTTCGCGCGGACCGCTTCGAATTCGACGGATCCTCAACGAATCCAGGGGATCCGGCGCGGCAATTCTGGTTTAACGCGTTTAATCTGGATAACTGCGTGGAATCGAACGGCTTCACGCTGGTGAACGCGACCACGCCCGGAAATTGTCCGGCCGGTACGACACTCGCGCATCTCACCAACGATTCCGCGCAAGTGTTTTCGTACACGGAAGTGCAGCCCCGTCTCTCCGGTACGTACACCGCCAGCCCGAATACGGTCTTCCGTTTCAGCGGCGGCGAATACGTCGAACCGCCGAACACCGCGTACGAACAGTACAACACCCTGCAAGAAGATTTGCCGGGATTCTTGGGGCCGCGCTTTTACAAGTTCGGTTTCACGACACCAGGTCATCCGGTTCGCCCGCCGCTTTCCTACAATTATGATCTCTCGTGGGAACAGCACTTGAAGGGAACGGACTGGTCATTCAAACTCACGCCGTTCTACCGCAAGACGAAGGACCAGATCCAAAACTTCTTCCTGGATCAAGCGACCAGCTTCATCTCCGGATTGAACGTCGGCCGCCAGACCAGCGAAGGCGTGGAGTTTGCGGTGAACAAGGGCGACTTCAGCCAAAACGGCCTCTCGGGGCTGCTCTCGTTGACGTACACGCACAGTTATATCAACTACGATACGCTGCCCAATGGAACCAGCATCGTCTCGCAAGTGAATAACGACATCATCAACTACAACTCGTACACCAGCTTCTGCCAGTCGCACAGCACCGATGCGCGTTGCACCGGCGGTTCGCAAACAGGTACTGCAGCTCCGTGCTACGACAGCACGGGCGCTCCGGCACCTGGCTGCGGCGCCAACACAATCGCCAATCCGTATTGGAACGCACCGGCGCAGTCGCTGCTCAGTCCAACGGCAAACTACGCAACCTACGATATTTTCCCGGCGGGAATCGGCAGTTCGACAAGCTCGTTCTCCGTGCCGTATGTTGCAACGCTCGTCTTGAACTACAAGCACGATCGCTGGGCGATCACCCCCAGCCTGCAGTTCTTGGCGGGCAACCGTTACGGCGCACCCGAGACAACGCCGGGCATCGATCCCGCCGCAGGCGGTTGTACCGCTCTGGGAGGCAGTCCCTCGGGCGACCCGCGATATCCGTATGGCGCCGCCGGCGGTTCACCGTATAACGCGATGAACTGCACCGGTACAATAACAATCCCCAATCCGTATACCAAGCAATTCGATCAGCCTGGAGCATTCGTCAATCCCAGTCAGCTGCTTATGAACTTGCAGCTGAGCTACGACGTATCGCCGAAGGTGACGTTGATCGGAACGTTCGCAAATATCGTCAATACGTGCTTCGGCGGGACCAAAGCCGCTTGGACGGTAAGCGATTCGAACGTTTGCAGTTACGGTATTAATAACAGCGCCGGCATCGTACAGCCGGTCGGTAATGTCTACAACCCGGGTGCCACGATCCAGCCGTTCGTGCAATATCCCTACGAACGATATCTGGGTCCGGTCAACGTCGACGGCTTTTCAACGAAACTGCCGTTCAACTTCTACCTGGAGGGACGGATCAAGATCTAGCCCTCCCCCAGCCACAGGTCGGGTAGAGGCCTCCGGTTCGCCGGGGGCCTTTGCCTTTGATGCCAGGGACTTCCCAGCGTTCTCCCAGAGGATTAAGAATTTGTGAAAAGAACGGATTCCAAGTCGCCGGTGGTCTGCGACCTACGTCGCTACGCCCCGACGGCGGACAACTGAATACACTGGACACACCTCTATTAAGGAGGAACCATGCCAAGATTGAGAGTCCGGCATGCGTTCGTGGCTGTGTTACTCCTCGTTTCAATGCTCGGCCAGGGAACATGGGCACTGGCCGGCACGACGGGTGGTATCAGCGGCTACGTCCGCGACACGGACGGAGCTCCGGTCTCAGGGGCTAAGGTCACTGCGACCTCTCCATCGGAAACATCGACCAGTACAGCCGATGCTTCCGGACACTACGAGTTCCTATCACTCGCGCCCGACACGTATACGTTGAGCGCGGCGAAGGATCAATATCAGCCGACTTCGGTAGCCGGCGTAAGCGTCTTTGCCGACCAAGTGCAAACGGTGTCGCTAACGATGCCGAAAGCACTCAAGACCATCGCGTCGGTGCGTTCGCAAGCCGCCTCCAGCCTCGTGAAATCGGGTGTCGGCGGCGATATTTATAACGTCGATCCGGCTCAGATGCAGAAAACCGCTGCGCTGGGCGGCGGTGGAAATCTGGATACGGCCTATTCAGCCATCGCGTCCGTTCCGGGCCTCGTGGTCGGAACCGGCGCCGTAGGCTGGAACCAGGCAGTCATCGTGCGCGGAAACAACCCGTGGTTCACGGGCTTCGAGTACGACGGTATCCCGGTAAACCGCGCCTTCGATAACTACACCTCGTCGACGGCCTCCAACCTGGGCCTGCAGGAACTGCAAGTCTATACGGGCGGCGGACCGGCGAGCATCTCATCGAGCGGCACGTCCGGGTTCATTAACCAGGTCATTAAGACCGGAACCTATCCGGGCTATGGATTGTTGTCCGGCGGTCTTTCGGGCGTAGGAGCGTTCTATCACTCCTTGCGCGCGGAAGCCGGCGGAGCCAGTCCGAACCGGAACTTCAGCTACTACGTCGGTGTGAGCGGATACGACCAGGCGTTCCGCCCCGTCGATAATAACTCGGGGGCGAGTTACTTCACCCCGGGCTCACAGTATGGCACCTATGGCTTCCTGACGCCGGGGTTCTTCGACTCGTTCGCCGCCTACGGCGCGGGCGTGATGAACGTGTGCGGTCCGAACGGTGCCGTAGACAACGCGATCTATGCGGCATTAGGCGCTCCGCCGCCGTACGGCCAAGGGCCGATTCAAGGCTGCCTCTCACAGATGCCCGGCACGTGGGCTAGCACTCCATTGCTGAGCGACCGCGAGAATGTGGTCAATCTGCACTTTGCAGTACCGCGCGCCAACGGTCAGCGGGACGATCTGCAACTGATGTGGAGCGCTTCGCGCCTGCAACAGTACGCGGCGACCTCACCGAATCTGGAAGGCCAAATCAATAACTGGATGCTCAACATGACGGGCTTCCCGTATTGTGGTCCAAGCGGAACGGATCCCGGTTGCGCCGCCGATCAGGCAGCGTACAATACGGGGCTGTATAACCTCGTACACGGACCTGCGGCAAGCCAAACCCTGCCGTGGCAAAACTATCCGTACTACCAAGACTCGTATCAGTACAACTTGCCTTTCGGAACGAACGTTCAGCCGAACGGTACACCACTCCAGCCAGGGATCTACTATCAGGCGAACACGCCGGCTCATTCGTTCCAAGCGCCGCTGCCGTTGAATGATCTCAACGATCTCAACAACAACGACACCGGGATCATTAAGGCTCAGTGGACGCATCCATTCAACAGTCAGTCGTTTGTGCGCCTAATGGGTTACTCGTTCTTCTCGGATTGGACCGAGAACGGCGCGATATCCGGTTTTGCCGCACCCGCCGGCTTCGAATGGTTGTCGCCGAACTACGATCTCATCACGCATACCGCGGGTGGGATGCTGCAATACTTCAATCAGCTTAGCGATAAGCACTTATTGCAGTTTACCGGCAACTACACGCACGCCAACGTCAACCGGTTTAACCATTCCGGCGGCGGCTCGACCAGCACGGGATCTACTCCGCTTGGTCTGATCAGCAACAGCAACGGCGTGTACACGTGCTACGATGCGACAACGGGCGATCCCGTGCCGTGTTATTCCGGCTCGTATAAGAGCAGCGCCGGATTTATTGCCGGCGGCGGAGTACTGCCGGCTCCAACCGGAACCGCTGCGTCGAACGGCGCATACTGGGCGACGCTGCAGGACGGCAATGCCAGCGGTACCTACAACAGCGTTATTCCGAACTTCTATTCGGCCTCACTTGCAGATCAGTGGCGTCCGACCGACAAGCTCACGATTAACGCCAGCGTACGCTGGGATCAGTACTCGTATAATCTGCCAAACGCGAACGTCGCACAAAACCCGTTCTATGCGCAGATCGTACAGAACTATGCCTGCGTGAATCCAACCAACAACGTCGTTCAGGTGAGTCCCCTGGCGCCCGGCGCGTATCCGCCGGCCAACCCAGTATTCACCGACGGCGCCTGTGACCCCGGATTCGTACACCCCAACGGCGTCGGCGGCAACCCGATGTTCACGCTGAATACGCCTTCGGTGTACACGTTGCGGTATTACCAACCGCGTATCTCAGGCACGTTCACGCAAAATCCGGATACCGTCTGGCGTTTCTCCGCCGGCCGGTACGCCGAACCCCCGCTCTCTGCTGCGGTAGACTATCTCTATCGTGGCGGCAGCGGCTCCTCGCTGTGGACCAACTTCTTGGGGCTGGGCACGTACTCGCCGTTCCACCCGATTCCGGGTCAGACGTCCGCGCAGTACGATCTCTCGCTTGAGAAGCGCATCCACAACACGCCGTTGAGCTTCAAGATCACACCGTTTTACGCCGATACGTCGAACTGGGAACAGCAGTCGTTCATCGGCGCGGGCTTCGTTACGCAGATCCCCGTCGGGAAGTCGCGCAGCTACGGTGTTGAAACGCAACTCAATTACGGCAACTTCAACGCCGAAGGGCTTTCCGGTCTCATTTCGTTCACGTATACGAAGTCGCAGGTTCAATTCCAGAACCTTCTAGGATCCAACCAAATCAACGACATGAATTTGGCGATCCAGAACTTCAACGCGTTGACGAAGGGCGGCGGCGGTGCACCTTGCTACACGCCGTTCAATGCTAGTGCCGGCACCGGTGGAACGCCGGATCCCGCGTGTGCGGCCGGCAGCATCGCGAACCCGTACTACAACATGGCGCAGCAAGGGTTGTTCGATCCGAGCGGCTGGTACGATCAAGCGCTGTACGCGCTCAAACCAGGCGTGAACACGTCGACGATCGGATTCTACAACTCGCCGTTCGTCACGAACCTCGTGCTGAATTACCGGCATCAGAAGTTCGCGATCACACCGAGCATTCAGTTCCAAGCCGGAACGAAGTACGGTTCGCCGTACGACATCGTCGGCGTGGATCCGCGTGACTGCGGTGCGAACCAAGCCACGACCGGCGCTTCGACGAGCACGAACTGCGACTAC
>DASRSF010000022.1:0-8247 GCA_035656615.1 Vulcanimicrobiaceae bacterium
AACGCCAAAGTCCGTCGTCGGGACCGCCGCTCTGAAACGTCCACGGTTCACGACGGAATTGCCAAATGCCGGCGTAGACCACTGAGGGGTTGTTCGGATCCATCGCGAGTTCGGATGCTCCGCTTTGCGGACCGACGTACAACGTTTTGGTCCAGGTGCGCCCGCCGTCATTAGTCACGTACACGCCGCGATCGGTGCTATCGCGGAACGGGTCGCCGAATGCACCGACGATCACGTGGTTCGGATCGCGCGGGTCGATGAGAATGCGTGAGATGTGGCGCGTTGCCTGCAGTCCCATGTTCGTCCACGTCTTACCGCCGTCGGTCGTCTTATAGACCCCGTCTCCGTACGTGACGTCGTTACGAGGATTTGCCTCGCCGGTTCCGGCCCATACGACGTTTTCGTTCGTCGGATCGATTGCAACGGCACCGATCGCGGACACCGGCTCTTTTTCGAACACGGCCGTCCACGTCGCTCCGCCATTCGAAGATTTCCAAACTCCGCCGCCTGCTGCGCCGATGTAATACAATTGCGGATCGGCCGCAGTGCCCGCCACGGCGGCAACCCGGCCGCCCGCAACCGTGGGACCGATCGAACGCCATTTGAGTGTTGCGTATGGCGCATCGGCACCGTGCGCCCCCGCCGGCCAAAGCAAACAGAGCAGTGCCGGGAGCACCGGAATAAGACGCAGATTCATCCTCCACAAACTCCTTATTTTACGGCATAACGGTCGTCGCGTCCGGTGTCTTCAAACCGGCGGCGCGTAATTGCGAGATGAGCGGTTGCAGCGAACGCACATACGCATTGTAGCGGCTTACCGCAGCACGATACGAAACGTCAATCCGCCGGCCGAAGCTCTGAACGGCCGGAGTGATAATGCTTTGAGAAAAGAAGCCCAGGCCTTCCATATCCTCACGCAACGCGCCCGGGCGCTGAATTGAGTCTTCGTCGTTGTGATAATCCGCGGTGAGGGAATCGAAGATCGCCGCACGCTGCGCCAGCGCGCGGTCGATTTGTGCTTGTAAGGCGGCGTTGCTTTTGGTCTTCGGATCGTTCTTTGCGGCCTGCAGATCCTTCTTCACCGAATCCAAAGCGTTCAGCATCGTATCGACGATCGAGAACTCATGCGTGAACTTGCGCGCGAACGCATACGACTGCTCGAATTGCGCTTGCGTGAACGTCGTGCGCGGATCCGCTTTTACCATAAAACCGTCGGTATACGTGCGTCCGGCAAGCGTCATGCGCGCGTAATAGCGGCCGGGAGGCACACCCGGGCCCTCGTTGGGTCCTTGGTAAGCGGGCTTGGCTGCGCCGTACCACTTCACCGGACCATTTATCTGAAAATCCCAAGTGTATTGATTCAAACCGGCCTTGTTGTCGACATACGGTTCATCCTTGCCGCCGACTTTATGCGTACCCTTGACGGTACGTACTACGTGACGGCTCGCGTCCAATATGTCGATCTCCGGAGCACCTTTCATCGGCTCCCGCTGATAGAACGAAAGCGTTGCGCCGTATGGCGGGTTTTGCCCCGCGTAGTCCGTGTACGTTCCTTCGTCGTCGGAGTGCAGCGTATACTCGTATGCCGTACGCGGTCCGATGAAAAACGGCGACTGCGCCGCCGCAGTGAGCGCTCCGCTCAACGCTTGGACCGGCCGCAAATCATCCATGATATAGAGCGCGCGCCCATGCGTGGCAATTATCAGATCGTTCCATTGCGGCTGGATGCGGATATCGCGAACAGAGACCGTCGGCAAATCGTTCTTGAAGTCATGCCAGCTGCCGCCGCCGTCAAAGGAGATCCACATGCCGGCCTCCGTACCGGCGTACACGATCCGCGCGTTGTGACCGTCCTGGCGAACCGAGCGCACGTATTGGTTTTCCGGCAAGTTGTTGACGATTGAGGTCCAGTGCCGCCCAAAGTCATGCGTCACGAAAAGGTAGGGCTTGAAGTCGCCGGAGCGATGCCGGTCGATATTTACGTAGGCCGTGCCGTCACTCAGCGTCGAGGGCGCGACGGTTTCGACCCGGCCGTACGGCGGCACCCCGGGCGGCGTGACATTGCGCCAGTGCGCACCGCCGTCGCGCGAAAGCTGGACCAAGCCGTCGTCGGTTCCCACCCAAATCTCGCCGCGGCGCAGCACCGAACCTTCGATATACAGGATCGTGTCGGAATATTCCGCACCCGAAACGTCGTGCACCAATGGCCCGCCGGAAGGCTGCTGGTGCGCTTTGATGTTCAGCGTCAAATCGGGACTGATCGTTTTCCAGTGAATGCCGCGATCGGTGCTTTGGAACACCACGTTTGCTCCGACCCACGCGATGTGTCCGTTCCAAGGCGCGAACGCGATCGGGGAATCCCAGTTGAAGCGGTACTTTGCGAGCGAAAGATTATAATTCCCCAGCGATCGCTCGATATACGGCATTGCAAAAATCGTGTCTTTGGTGCGTTTGTTGTAGACGGTCACGACGCCGTTTTCGGAGTCGGCCCATTGCCAGTTCGGATCGATCGGATCCGGTACGGCCCATTCACCGTCGCCGCCCGCGGTTTGTATCCAATATTTGTTCAATATGCCGGAGGGATCCAGCGAGTTGGAGGGACCGCACCAAGCGCTGTTGTCTTGCCATCCGCCGCATACCGTGTACGGATTCTCGTTCGAATAGCCGATGTGGTATACTTCGCCGATTGGGACGTTGCGACCGAAGAACCAGTGCTCGCCTGCGTCGACCGTGCGCGCGATACCGCCGTCTTCGCCGACTATGAGTCGCTTCGGATCGCTGGGCGCAATCCATATCGCATGATAGTCAACGTGAACCTGCTGCGCGATTGCGTTAAATTTTTTGCCGCCGTCCGTGGAGACGGCGAGCATTTCGGAAACGGCGTAGACTTTATTGGGATCTTTCGGGTCCACCGCGATGTGCGAGAAGTAGAACGGACGCTGATCGACCAGCGTATCGTTGCTCACCATCGTCCAGTTCGCGCCGCCGTCATCGGAGCGCCAAAGGATGCCTTCTTTGGATTCGATGAGCGCATACACGCGTTTGCCGTCACTGGGCGCTACTGCGAGTCCAATGCGTCCGGTTTGGCCCGTTGGTAAGCCGTGCCCGGCCAATTTCGTCCACGTGCGCCCGCCGTCCGCCGAACGATAGAGGCCATCGTCGGGACCGCCGCTTTCAAAAGTCCATGGATAACGCCGGAAATGCCATATTCCGGCATAAACAACGTTCGGGTTCTGCACGTCCATTGCAAGATCCGACGCTCCGCTTTGATCGCTTACGAAAAGCGTTTTGTTCCACGTGCGCCCGCCGTCGTTCGTAACGAAAACACCGCGTTCTTGACTGGGCCCGAAGACCTCGCCGAGAACGCCGACGATCACGTGATTGGAATCCTTCGGATCAACTAAGATTCGCGAGATATAGCGCGACCCGCGCAGACCCATATTCGTCCACGTTTTTCCGCCGTCCGTACTCTTATAGACGCCGTCGCCGTAACTGACGTCATTACGCGGATTACTTTCGCCGGTGCCCGTCCAGACGGTATTGTTGTTGTTCGGATCGATTGTGACTGCACCGATCGCCGCAACATCCTGCTTTTCGAACACCGCTTGCCACGTTTCACCACCGTCGCCCGATCGCCAGATGCCGCCGCCCGCGGCACCGAGGTAGTACAGATTGGGATCCGTCGCCGAGCCGGCGACGGCAGCAACGCGTCCGCCGGGAAGCGCGGGCCCAATCTCACGCCAGTGCATGGTCGACCAAGGTGGACCGGGCGTGGGTGTGGGGCTCGGCGTCGGCGTGGCCGGCGCAGGTTTAGCAGGCGCCTCTTTCGGTTTGACGCTCTTCGGCGGCGCCGGCGAGGACGTGGGACCGGCAGTAGGCGGCGCTGACGCGCGCGCATGCGCCGGGTAAATCATTGCAGCAGCCGCAAGCATGGCCGCCGGCAACCACCGGAAGCTCATTTTCGAATCTCCTTGGACGATACGACCTAGCGCAATGAGCTATTGGGAAGACGCTTTCCTTTTTGCCAACAATACGGCACGTTCGCGACGTTATTTGTTCTGCAACCGGCGGTACGCGGGCACGTTGACATGGTAAGCCCACCACTGCGAGAAAGCGATTGCTCCGCACATGATCAAAAAAAATACAATAACGGCAACGCCCAAACGGCGCCGGGTGCGGGCGCTCATGCCCGAGTAGCGGCTCATCGGCACGCGAATTTAACGCTATTTCCACAAGGGACCTCTCTGCGCGGCGCGTATCCAAGGCGGATGCCTCGCTTTACCGCTTTTATTGCGGCCTTAGGAATCGCAGCGTGTTTGCTTATGCCGGCGCGGGCCAAGGCCGCCGTTCCGGCACCGAATAGCCCGCTTGCTATTCGGGCGTACGCTCGCGTACTGCACAAGATCAATCCGCAAATGCCCGATTGGCAAAGCCATGATCTGGCGCGGCACATGCTCATCAATGCGAACCGCTGGAAGATCGACGCGAACCTGCTGGTGGCGTTGGTCACGGTCGAGTCCTCATGGCACACGCATGCCATATCAAACGTCGGCGCGCTGGGATTAGGCCAGCTGATGCCGGGGACCGCGCAGCTGCTTCGCGTGAATCCGCACGATCCATATCAGAATCTGCAAGGCGCCGCGCGCTATCTTCACGGGTTGCTCAGCCGATTCAAAAATACGCCCAACCGTTACGCGTTGGCATTCGCCGCATATAACGCCGGACCGAAAGCTGTTGAGCGCTACGGCGGCATTCCGCCCTTTGCCCAGACCCAGCGCTACGTCGTCAAGGTCATGTCGACATGGCAAGCGCTTCGCGCGTTAGTGCATATTCCGAAGTCTAAATTGCTTTCGCGCGAACCCGTCCTGGCAACCATTGAGGCAGCGCCTGACGTGACGTACTGGGCAGGAACGCATCTAAAGCGATAACAGAACCGAATCCATCGCAGCGATAATGCCGCGCGCGTCTTTGATGAATATCGATTGCGCGCCCGCAGCATGCGCCGCCTCGACGTCACTGCGTTTATCCCCGATGACCACGCAACATTCCACCTCGACGCCCATCATTCGGGCCGCGTCATAAATCATCTTCGGCTTAGGTTTGCGGCATTCGCAGGCGTCGTCCGGCCCGTGCGGACAATACAGCCAAACGTCAAAGGGCCCGAGCAGTTCATTGATGCGCCGGTTGACCGCTTCAACCTTGCGCGTCGTGAGCAGGCCGCGCGCAACACCACTTTGATTCGAAACGACCGCCAGCCGCAAGCCCGCCTCTCGCAGACGCTGCAATCCGGTTTCCACGCCGGGGACCGGGCGAACTGCGTGCGGATCGCCATTGTACGGAACGTCGAAAACGATCGTACCGTCGCGATCAAAGATCACGGCGCACGGGCGCTTTAGATTGCGAATAACGCCACCGCGGCTGCGCCCATGAGCACGAATGTGAGCCAGGACCAAATGTTCGCCGCGACCGAATTGCGCCACTTGCCCATCACCTTTGAGTCGTTCGCGATGCGAATCACCAAGAAAATCAGCGGAACCGAAACCACGCCGTTCAAAACCGCGGACCAGTAGAGCGCACGAATGGGATCGATGTGCATGAACGGCATGGCCACGCCGATGACGACCCCTGCCACCAGGACGGCGTAGAATCGTGGAGCGCGGCTCGGCAATTCATCTAAGCCGGCCCTGCGAAACGCCAACATCTCCGCGGCAACATATGCCGAAGACCCGGCGAGCGCCGGTATTGCCAGCAGCCCCGTTCCCACCATGCCCAGCGTGAACAACAGATACGCAGCATTTCCGGCCAGCGGGCGCAGGGCGTTGGCCGCATCTTGCGCGGTCTGTATGTTGTGATGCCCGTGCCCGAACAACGCAAGAGCGGTGGTCGTGATGATGAAGAACATGACCAGGTTCGAAAAGATCATTCCCGCGTTGACGTCGAAGTGCGCGTCGCGAATTTCCTCATCCGTTGCGCCGCGTCTTTGGGCCACAGTCGTACGGCCTTCGGCTTTTTCTTCTTCAACTTCAAGCGCGGACTGCCAAAAGAAGAGGTACGGCGTTATCGTGGTTCCCAGCACGCCCATCGCCGTCGTTATCCAGCCGCGCTCCAAGTGAACTTGCGGCACCACCAAATTGCGCAGCACCATTCCCCAATCGGGCCGTAGAATGAATGCAGTTACGATGTACGCAAAGAGCGTGAGCGTTAGATATTTCAAAAATGAGGCGATCCGGCGGTACGAAAGATATACCAGGCCGACGATCAAAGCGGCGCCGAAAAAGAGTGCCCACGCCAGTTGCGGGATTCCGGGTGCAACCAAGTTGGCCGAAGCCGCCATTCCCGCAAAATCGGCCCCCACGTTGAACGTATTGGCAACCAGGACGATTCCGCCAACCAGGTACGCCGCGGGTACCGGAATTGCTTTGCGGATATTGGCTGCAAGCCCGATGCCGGTGACCATTCCGATGCGCGCGCACATCCCCTGAATTACCGCCATCATGGGCGTAGTGAAAAGCGCCAGCCACAGCATTGAGAAGCCGGTGGAAGCACCGGCTACGGAATAGGTCGAGATTCCTGATGGGTCATCGTCCGCGGCACCGGTTATTAGCCCCGGACCCAGTGTGAGCAACCGCTTCCAAACTGCTTGCGAGGCAGTTGCGACGTCCTGCCCCTCAATTCTGGCCCTTGCTTTAGCGCTCATCTGCCAACCTAGTACCCGCCTTTTCGGCAAAATACTATCCTTGGCCTCGCCGCGCCGGAGTTACAGCTTTATGCCCCAGCCGGCGAACAGCACCGTGTTGGGCTGATATGGAATGCGAACGTGTTGCACTTGCGCGGCGGTAGGCTCCGAAACCAGATCGCTGCTGATGATGCGTGGCGCGGGATTGCGCGCGTTCTTATTCATAATCCTCGAACTCTTACAATTGCGAGCGCAAAACCGTCGCGCCGCTGCGCACGAACGATATATCCGGACGACGTCCGGTCATAAACGCTGAATCCGGCTCTGACGGCCTCTTCAAGCGATGAAAACGTGAGTATGCCTTGCATTGTCTTGCCCTTCCAAACACCAGTACCGGACGAGCATCGCAAATGTTTCTGAAAAAACTCTAAAGCTTTCATGCTTTCGCTTGTGCGGCACCCCGCTTGTCACACCACGCTGCCCTTTTCACGCCGCACTCCCTTATCACGCCGCGCCTCCTCTTGTTCTTGTCATCCTGAGCCTGTCGAAGGACCGCCGAGCACAGCCGAGGCGCACGTACGCCTCGTGCGGCTCGGCGATGGTGCGTGGTTTAGGGTGTTGGGACGTAGATTTCGTTGCCTTGGTCGGCGAACTCTTTGGATTTTTCGGCCATGCCATTTTGGGCGAAGTCGCGGACCTCTTGGGTGATCTTCATCGAGCAAAAATGCGGTCCGCACATCGAACAGAAATGCGCGACTTTTGCGCCGTGCGCGGGCAGGGTCTCGTCGTGAAATTCGCGCGCGGTTTCCGGATCCAGCGAAAGATTGAACTGGTCTTCCCAACGGAATTCGAAACGCGCCTTGCTCAGTACGTCGTCCCAGTGGTGCGCGCGCGGATGGCCCTTGGCCAGGTCGGCGGCGTGTGCAGCAATCTTGTAGGCGATGACGCCGTCCTTCACGTCTTTTTTGTTCGGAAGCCCGAGATGCTCTTTCGGCGTGACGTAACACAGCATCGCCGTGCCGAACCAGCCAATCATTGCGGCCCCGATGGCACTGGTGATGTGGTCGTAGCCCGGCGCGATGTCGGTCACGAGCGGCCCCAGCGTGTAAAAGGGCGCCTCGCGGCAGATCTCGAGCTGCTTATCCATGTTTTCCTTGATGCGATGCATCGGAACGTGTCCCGGGCCCTCGATCATCACCTGCACGTCATGCTTCCATGCGACCCCGGTAAGTTCGCCCAGCGTTTCCAATTCGGCAAATTGCGCCGCGTCGTTTGCATCGGCGGTGCAGCCGGGACGCAGCCCGTCTCCTAAAGAAAACGCCACGTCATACGCCTTCATGATCACGCAAATGTCTTCGAAGTGCGTATACAAGAAGTTTTCCTGATGGTGCGCCAGGCACCACTTCGCCAAGATCGAACCGCCGCGTGAAACGATTCCGGTAACGCGCTGCGCGGTAAGCGGTACGTACCGCAGCAATACGCCGGCATGAATGGTAAAATAATCCACGCCTTGCTCGGCTTGTTCGATCAGCGTGTCGCGATAGAGCTCCCAGGTCAGTTCTTCCGCGCGG